>DAOTTD010000015.1:0-13511 GCA_034438015.1 Ktedonobacteraceae bacterium
CTGTCGATCACTTCGACGGGAGAACTCGTTCTGATTTCGACGCCCAGGCTCCTCAGAGCGTTGTGCGCTTTGCGCGCGAGCCTCTCATCAAAAGGCATCAGGATGCGTGGGAGCGCCTCGACCAGGACAACGCGAGCATCCTTTGGATTGATATGGCGGAAGTCAGAGACCAGGGTTTTGTGGGACAGACCCCCGATCGCCCCCGCCATCTCGACCCCTGTCGGACCAGCGCCGACCAGCACAAACGTTAACAATGCCCTGCGCTTCTCGGGGTTCGGCTCCTTTTCTGCCCGCTCAAAAGCCAGCAGGATCTCCCGCCGAATAGCGGTCGCCTGGACAATCGATTTGAGGCCAGGGGCGAACTGTGCCCACTCGTTATGCCCAAAGTAGCCATCGCGTGCGCCAGTCGCCAGGATCAGGTAATCATACGGGATGGACTCATCGCCTATGAGCACGCGCTGGGCCTCGGTATCTACTCCCGTCACCTCGCCCATGATCACTTCGGTATTCTTCTGTTTGCGCAGCACACTGCGGATAGGTGCAGAGATTTCAGCCGGGGAGAGCACACCGGTCGCCACCTGGTAGAGCAGAGGTTGAAACAGGTGGTGGTTATTGCGGTCGATCACCAGTACATTGACAGGTGCCTCTCCCAAAGCGCGTGCTGCATGTAGGCCGCCAAAGCCTCCTCCCACGATCACGACGCGCGGCGTGATCGTGGGAACAGACTCACCGGCGGGCTGAATACTCTGTGCTGCGGCCTGCTTTTTATTGGCTGCATTCGTCTCTGTATCAGGTACATCCTTCATTATCAGCTCCTTCCTTTCAGACAGATAAGTGATCAGTTAGAGACGACGGCCTCGTTTCTGTCTGCATACAAAGCCTCTCCTTCAGAGAGTGATAGAAAGGTGTCCTTCTTTACCTCCTCGCTCGGGCAGGTTGCTTTGGCGGAATATGGATTGGACGTCCCTCCGCTGCCAGCAGCGCTTCGCGCAACCCCTCGCTGAGTGTTGGATGTGGGTGGATCGTCGCAATGATTTCGTCCGCCGTGAGTTCACTCTGCATCGCCACCGAGTACTCTGTGATCAGGTTTGTAGCGTCCGGGCCGATGATATGCGCACCCACAATCTCATTATATTTGCCCAGGATGACCTTGGTGAAGCCTTCGGCGTGCGCACTGCCAACCGCCTTGCCGTTCGCAGCCCAGGGGAAACGCTCGATCCGCAGTTCGCTATATTTCTCTTTCGCCTGCGCCTCCGTCAGCCCGACAAATGCTACCTCGGGGAAGGTGTAGATGGGGTTGGGGACTACCTGGTAGTCCATCTTCGCCTCGTGGCCCAGCGCGTTCTCTGCCGCCACCTCGCCCTCGGTCGAGGCTACGTGTGCCAGGCCCGCGCCATGCACCAGATCCCCAATGGCGTAGATACCTGGTAGATTCGTCTCCATCTTCTCGTTGGCGAGCACACGCCCCCGATCGTTCGCCAGTCCTTGCTCCATGAGTCGTTCCAGTCCACTGGTATTGGCACGGCGGCTAACCGCCATGAGCACATACTCGGCACTGAAACTCTTTTCCCCATCGGGCGTGCTGGCGACGACCTTCTTCAGATCGCCTTCATCTGCGATCGTCTCCACACGGGTATTGGTGACTATCGTAATGCCACTCTTCGCCAGCGCGCGCACCAGCAGCGTGCGCACCTCGTCATCCAGCGGGGCCAGTACACCCGGCAACATCTCGACGACAGTGACCTTCGTCCCTAATCCGTTGAACATGCACGCCAGTTCGACCCCGATCACGCCGCCACCGACACAGATGAGACTGTCCGGCAGCTTCGGGAGATGCCAGCAGGTGTCGCTCGTGATGACGTTGCGCCCGTCTACGCCAGGAAATGGAGGCACGAACGGCACGGACCCGGTGGCAAGTATGATCTTGTCCGCGCTGAATTGCTGCTGCGATCCGTTCTGCTGTGAACTATCATCCTTGTTGACCGTGACGTTGCGCGCGGCATCAACGCTGCCTATGCCATCAAAAACATCTACGTGGTTGCCCTTCATCAATGCCCCGATGCCGCCGGTCATACGCTTGACGACGCTCTGGGTGAAGGCGACGGCTTTGCCCATGTTCAACTTCGGTGGCGTGGTCAGTTCGATGCCCAGCTCGCCCATTGTTTCCACCGTGTTCATCACTTCTGCAATATGTAGCATCGCCTTGGAGGGGATGCACCCGACGTTGAGACAGGTGCCCCCCAGATACTGCTTTTCGACGATCGCAGTCTTTGCGCCCAGTTGCGCGGCCCGAATGGCCGCCACATAGCCCCCAGGACCAGCGCCGATCACCGCGACGTCATAGTGCGTACTTGCCATGCTCTTTCTCCTCTGTGTATACCAGACTCCATTCAAAAACGCTGCCTTCGCAGCTAGTGCTTCGCACTCATTTGAATGCAAGGAGGTAGTACTTACCCGCCTAACCTAATACGCTGTACGGGTTCTGCAACAGGCGCTTGACCTCCTGGAGGAAGCGCGCTACTGCCGCTCCTGAGAGAATGCGATGGTCCGTGGACATGGTCATGGTCATCAGGTCACGGATCACCGGCTGACCATCCACGGGGACGAATTGTTTGCGCGTGGCTGCTATCGCCAGTATCGCTGCCTGCGGTGGGTTGATGACGGCTATAAAGTTAGAGGCGTCCATCATGCCCAGGTTCGAGACCGAGAAGGTCCCTCCCTCCAGATCGGCGGGCGTGAGTTTGCCCGCCCGCGCCTTTGCGACGAGCGCTTTGGTTTCGCGAGCTATGGAGCGTACCCCTTTGGTATTGGCATCGTGAACCACCGGCACCACCAGCCCGGTTGGGGCGTCAACGGCCATGCCAACGTTGACGTGCCTGTAGCGCACGAATGAATCGTCTTTGAGGGAACTGTTGACCTCGGGGAACTTCTCCAGGGCCAGCGCACAGGCTTTGATGATGAGATCGTTGACGGTGACCTTCACGCCCCCTTCTTCGAGGTCGGCGTTGATGGTCTGCCGTATGGCTAGCATAGCGGTCATGTCGACTTCGCTGCTGACGTAAAAATGCGGTATGGTCTGTTTCGATTCGGTGAGGCGCCGGGCAATGATCGTCTGCACACGGGTGAGCTTGACCACTTCTGCGTCTGGCGGTGGTGCTGCGCTCGGTGCCGGGGCCGGCGCGGGTGCAGACGGCGCGGGTGCGGCGGGTGCAGGTGCGGGTGCAGCCGGCGCTTTGCCCTGCCCTAGCGCGTCTTCGATATCATCGCGCACTATGCGCCCACCCGGACCAGTTCCCTGCACCTTGCTCAAGTCGATCTGGTGCTCCTCCGCGATCCGGCGTGCCAGTGGCGATGCCTTGACGTCTGCTGACCCATCGCTGGTTGCGGCGCTCCTGGCGCTGACGGCAGGCGCTGGGGGAGCTGCTGGTGCCGCTGGCGCTGCTGACGTGCTCGCTGCTGCTGCGACGGGCTGCGCCGCGCTGGAAGCTGCTGCCGTACCCTCACCGGTGCCAATAAGCGCTATCGGCTGACCGATCGGCACGGTCTCGCCTTCCTGCACGAGGATCTGCTCGAGCACTCCGGCGTCGTAAGACTCCAGATCCATCGTGGCTTTATCTGTCTCGATCTCCCCCAGGATATCGCCCTTGTTGACCTTGTCACCTGGGTGCTTGAGCCAGCGGGCTATTGTGCCCTCTTCCATTGTATCGCTGAGTCGCGGCATTGTGATTTCAGGCATTGCGAGATCACCTCCTTCTTCTAGGTGCCAGTGCACTAATCGCATCTTCTAACTGCTTCGCCCCGGTCAGGGCCGCTTGCTCTAACGGTTTGGAGTATGGCAGCGGCACTTCGATGCTCGCTACGCGTGTGACCGGCGCGTCCAGGTCGTCGAATGCCTCCTCCTGGATGCGCGCCGCGATCTCCGCGCCTATGCCAAAGGAGAGCCAGTCCTCCTCAAAGACAATCGCGCGGTTCGTTTTCCTGACTGAGGCGAGGATGGTCTCGGTATCTAACGGGCGCAGCGAGCGCAGGTCGACGACTTCGATGCTCAGCCCGCTCTCCTGCTCCATGCGTTGCGCCACACCGAGGGCCACGGTCGCCATGCGCGAGTAGGTGATGATGGTCAGGTCCTTCCCCTCTTTGCTCACTTTGGCCTGCCCGAATGGCACCATCTCGTCACTCTCGTCTACTTCGCCCTTGACGTTGTAGAGCGCCAGGCTCTCCAGGAAGAAAACAGGATTATTATCACGTATCGCGGTCCGTAACATGCCGCGCGCGTCGGCTGGCGTAGCGGGCGCGACGACTTTGAGGCCGGGGATATGCGCGAACCACACCTCCAGGTTCTGCGAGTGGGTAGCGGCCAGTTGTTGTCCGCCTCCCCCCGGCGTGCGAATGACCATGGGTATGGCGCACTGACCGCCAAACATATAGTGGATTTTGGCGGCATGGTTGACGATTTCATCCATGGCCAGAATAATGAAGTTGATGGTCATGATCTCTACAACCGGGCGCAGCCCTAGCATCGCCGCCCCGGTTGCCATGCCCACAAAACCATTCTCTGCGATCGGGGTATCGACGACGCGCCTGGGGCCGAATTCCTTGAGTAGGCCCGCTGTGATCTTGTAGGAGCCCTCGAAGTTCCCGATCTCTTCCCCCAACAAAAACACGTTCTCGTCGCGCAAGAGTTCTTCGCGCAGCGTGTCATGCAGCGCCTGCCGATAAGTCATCTGAACCATCACTTACCTCCCTCTTGCTGAAAATCATCCGGAGCATAGATGTGGTCAAAGAGCGTCGAGAGCTCTGGAAAGGGACTCTCCTCGGCGAACTTGACCGCTTGCTCCACCTCGTGCTCGACCCGCTCTTCAATCGCCTGCAACGTCTCCTCATCGGCCAGTCCGACCGCAGTGAGGCGCGCCGTAAAGGCGGCAATAGGATCGCCAGCGACCCGCCCGGCCTTGACCTCTTCTTTGTCGCGATAACGGTCCGGGTCTACCACCGAGTGACCGCGAAAACGGAAGCTAACGGCCTCGATCAGGCTGGGTTCGTGCTGCTCCCGCGCCAGCGCCGCCGCCCGCCGTACCGCATCGCGCACAGCCAGCACGTCGGTGCCGTCTACGCGCTCACTGTACATGTCAAACGCACAGGCCTTGCGGGAGATGTTGCTGACCGCCGATCCCTTTTCCACCCGCAGTCCCATCCCATACAGGTTGTTGACGACGAAATAGATGATGGGGAGACGATAAATCTTGGCCAGGTTGAGTGATTCGTAGAAAGGGCCACCGTTGGTCGTGCCCTCGCCCATCTGGCAGGCCACCACTTCATGAGAATCGCGATAGGCGATGGCAAAGGCGGCCCCGGTCGCCAGCGGGACCTGCCCGCCCACGATGGCGTAGCCACCCATAAAGTGTTTATTGACGTCAAACAAGTGCATCGAGCCGCCACGTCCATGCGAGCAGCCTGTCTCCTTGCCGAACAACTCGGCCATGGTAGCCTCAGGCGTGATGCCACGGCCAATCGCGTAGCCATGCTCCCGATAATTCGTGTACACATAATCGTCCGGCCCCAGACCGGTGCAGAGTCCAACCACGGTCGCCTCTTCGCCGATATTGAGGTGACAGTAGCCCCCGATACGGGCTTTGGTGTACATTTCGCCGGTCTTCTCTTCAAAGTGACGAATCAGCACCATCTCGTGATAATAGTTGAGCAACGTCTCACGGTCTTCCCCCTCAGGGATGGGAAGTTGCGCGTGCTCCTGCGCAGATACAGCACCCTGCACATCTGCTTGCTGTTTGCTTTGTGTGTCCAAATCGCACCTGGTCCTTTCCTGCTAAGGGAGGGGGAGTCGCCACGGAGTGGAACCCAGGGGCGAATACCCCCCCTCTAGAGCGCATGAGAAATGAGGATAGTGACAGACCCCATACTTTATGATCCAGGAGGCGCTGGCTCAAGTGAAGTGGACACACTCCTCGCTCCACAGCGAGGACAATGTTCCGGCTGCTCCTCGCTATGAACCGCCTCCCCACACACAGGGCAGATCCAACGCATCGCCAGTTCTCGGACCAGGTCGGCACGGCTGACAATACCAACCAACTGTCCCTGATCCATTACAGGCAACCGCTTGATACGCTCATGTATGAGAATGTGGCTCACTTCCTCCAGGTCAGTATCTGGAGTCACGCTGATAACCCCACGAGTCATAATGTCACTGACCGTTTGCCCCTCTTTGCTAATAACATCGTACTCAGTCACTACCCCCACGACATGGTGAGCACTGACGACCGGGAGACCACTAATGTGGTGCTGTGCGAGCAGTTGTGCCGCTTGCTGCCTGGTCTGGTCTTCTGTGACCGTAATGACACCGGTGGTCATCACATCTTCGGCTTTCATGCCTCCATCTCCTTCTTCGATATTTCGTTCAGCGATGGACGTTACACCTGCGTAGTATCTACTACCTCTATGTTATCCTTGCCCCCATAGAAGTCCCACCACGGCTTTGCGCCTTTCTTGAGCACCTCGTTCAGTGCCTCGATGTTGCGCACGCCCTGATCTTCGAGCCAGCTCCGCAATGCTGCAGCGCCGCCTCGCCCATATACAGGGATTCCGTCTTGCCACGTCGCCCGCCCGCACAACACGCCGGAGAAGGGCGTGCCTGCTTCGGCGGCCAGCTCGAGTGTCTCGCGGAAGATCTCGTCGCTCACACCAGCGCTGAGGTAGATAAAAGGCACGTTCGTCGAGGCTGCGGCTTCGCGGAAGTGCCGCTTAGCCTCTTCCCGAGTGTAGGCAACCTGCCCATCAGGGTTGGCCCTGGAGCCCTCCACATAGCGCATATTGACCGGGACCTCGACTTTCAACACATCCACCCCGTACTGTGGTTTGGTATACTCCTGCATGTACTTCTTTACCTTAGCGGGTTTGACCCGCGCGAACTCGAGGCTGTTCTCGTTGCCAATTTCGTCGCTGTAGGCAATCACCTCCAGGAAGAAGGGCACGTCATAAGCGCGACATTCGGCTCCGATCCGCTCGATGAAGGCATGTTTCACCGTATTGGTATGCTGAACTGCATCGTCTGGATCATAGTAGAGCAGAATTTTGATCACATCGGCGCCCGCCTCTACAAGACGCCGCACTGACCATTCCGACAGGAGATCGGGCAGTCGCCCCTTGACCATAGCGTCGTAGCCGGTTTTTTCATACGCGAGAAACACTCCCGTATGGGGGGCACGGTGCTTCACCGCTTCGAGTCCGTACTCCGGGTCCAGCAAAATCGCACTGGCATGGGGCGTAAGCACCTCGGACACCAGCACTTTAAACTCGCTTACCTCTGCTTCGGTGGCATCACTCCCCTTCGCCTTCGCAATGGCTTTGCGCAACGAACCACGCTGGTCCATCGCTGCAGCGGCGATGACGCCTCGTTCATCAGCAACGGCATTGATCCCATTGAACTTTCCGTGGGAAATCCGTACTCTGGTTTGTACCATCTGTTTCTTCCCTTCTTTACTTTCGCGAGAGGAGGAGCCTGCCCTCTTCTCGCGAGACTTCCTTCTTGCTCAGCCAGATAAGCCAAAAACTGGATGCGCAGCATCGTTTCTGTCTGAATAGATAGTGTCGCACAAAAACGCCTTCAAAGGCTAGAGAGATCCTGGCAAAATCAACGATTTTCCTGTCATATCCGCAGGTTGCGCAATACCCATAATTTGCAAAATTGTGGGTGATACGTCGGCTAATATCCCGTCCGTGCGCAACTTTGCTCCGGCCAGTTGTGGCGCCACCAGATAAAGTGGCACCGGGAATGTGGTATGCGCGGTGAAGGGCTTGCCCGTATCGTAGTAGATGAGCTGTTCGGCATTCCCATGATCTGCGGTGATCAGCACCGCTCCCTTCGCGGCCAACGCAGCTTCCACAACGCGCCCGACACCGGTATCGACTGTTTCAACACCTTTGACGGCGGCCTCGATCACCCCCGTATGACCAACCATATCGGCGTTGGCATAGTTCATGATCACCAGATCATACTGGCCACTGCGAATACGCTCGACCGCTGTATCGGTGATACCTGCCGCGCTCATCTCTGGTTGCAGATCGTATGTGGGCACTTTCGGAGACGGCACCAGTAATCGGTCCTCACCCGGATACGGTGTCTCGCGCCGTCCGTTGATGAAGTAGGTAACATGAGCGTATTTCTCTGTCTCAGCGGTGTGGAACTGGCGCAAAGCGGCATTGGCGATCACCCGCGCCAGGGGCATGTCCACTTCATCAGCACGGTAGGCAACATCCGCGTCCAGCCCTTTCTCGTAAGCCGTCATCATTACAAACGCCAGGTCTGCCAGCGGCGCCCCTCTATTAAACTTGCCTTCGGCCTGCGGCGGCAGCTCCTTCAACACAAATGCCTTGGTGAGCTGACGAGCGCGGTCGGGGCGGAAGTTATAATGAATCAGGGCATCACCAGCCTTCACTACGGCAACGGGATGGCCTTCCTCCATGACGACCGTGGGAAGGATAAACTCGTCGGTGACTTTATTGTCATAAGACTGCTGGATCGCTTCTACTGCCGAACCGGCCCGCAGCCCCTCTCCACGGGTCATGGCAAAATACGTCATACCGGTGCGGTCCCAGCGATTATCACGATCCATCGCATAATAGCGACCACTTACCGTCGCCACCTTCGCCCCGTGCTCTCCACCAATCTCGCGCGCACGAGCCTGGAGGAACTGCATGAACTCGATACCACCGGTAGGTGAGGTATCGCGGCCATCGGTAAAGGAGTGGATGTAGATACGCTCGACATCATGGGCCCGTGCCAGGCGCAGGAGGGCCTCCAGGTGGGTCTCGTGGGCATGGACTCCGCCATCGCCGAGCAGGCCGCAAATATGCAATTGCGATGAGTTCTTCTTAACGTGCTCGATAGCTTTCAACAGCGCCGGGTTCTGGAAGAAGCTGCCATCTTCAATTGACTCGCTGACACGGGTATAGTCTTGCAAGACGCGCTTCCCCGCTCCAATATTCTGATGGCCCACCTCCGAGTTCCCCATCTGGCCCTCTGGTAGGCCTACCGCTGCCCCCGACGTTCTGACGGCGGTATGAGGCCACTCGCGTGTCAACCGATCAATCGTAGGAGTACGGGCCAGGGCGATGGCGTTCCCCTCTTTGCGAGGATTGATGCCCCAGCCGTCCATAACAATTAACACAAAAGGGCGAGGTCGCCTTGAAGATGTCGCGCTCATTACTACGTGACTCCCTTCGGAGTAGGGATGGGGCTGGCCCCCATCCTGGTCCCTGATCGCACTGGCCGAGCCGGATGGGGGCCAGCCCCATCCCTACTGAAGAGAGAAGCAGTCATCCTTTAGCGTAAAGGACCGGCACATTATAGAATGCGCTGAATCCGGCGTAGTGTGCCGTCTCTTCCCCTAACTCGTCCTCGATTGCAAGTAAGCGGTTATACTTTGCCACGCGTTCGCTGCGGGCGGGTGAGCCCGTTTTGATCTGTCCGGCATTGGTGGCAACCACCAGGTCGGCGATCGTCGTGTCCTCGGTCTCGCCAGAGCGATGGGAAACCACCGCTGTAAATGCTGCCCGCTTTGCCATCTCAATGGCTGCCAGAGTCTCTGTGAGTGTTCCGATCTGATTGAGCTTGATAAGAATCGAGTTAGCCGAATGTTCTTGAATTCCCCGCTTGAGACGCTCAGTATTGGTGACAAAGAGATCATCACCTACTAATTGTACACGATTGCCCAGGCGCTGACGTAACTGAGACCATCCATCCCAGTCGTCTTCCGCCAGACCGTCTTCGATGGTGGCGATCGGGTATTCATTCAGCCATTGCTCGTAGAGGTCGACCATTTCGCTGGAGGTAAGGGTACGGCCCTCGCGCGCCAGTACATACTTGCCATCTTGATAGAACTCGCTCGCAGCCGGGTCCATCCCCAGGAATATATCCACGCCGGGTTTATAGCCCGCCGACTCTATGGCGGAGACAATGACCTCTAAAGCCTCGCGGTTGGAGCCGAGCGAGGGAGCGAAGCCGCCTTCATCCCCAACATTCGTATTGAGCTTTTTGTCATGCAAGACCTTTTTCAGGCCCTGGTACACCTCCGCGCCCATGCGCAGAGCTTCGTGAAAGGAGGTTGCACCGACCGGCAAGATCATGTATTCCTGCATATCGGTAGAATTGTCTGCATGTTTACCGCCGTTCAGAATGTTCATCATGGGAACGGGCAACTCATACGCCGAGACGCCTCCAAGATAGCGGTACAATGGCTGCCGGCACGCGTTTGCTGCCGCCTTTGACACGGCGAGCGAAACGCCGAGGATGGCATTGGCCCCCAATTTGCCTTTATTGGCCGTTCCATCCAGGGCGATCATGCGCTTATCCACCTGCACCTGCTCGACAGCATCGAGTCCAACGAGCGCCTCGCGAATGGTCTCATTGACGTTCCGAACAGCTTTTAGCACGCCCTTGCCACCATAGCGGCTCTTGTCTCCATCGCGCAGTTCGACCGCTTCATGTACTCCGGTTGAGGCTCCAGAGGGAACAGCCGCCACGCCACGCGCTTCTCCTACCAACTGCACAGCGACTTCAATAGTGGGGCCGCCACGTGAGTCCAGAATTTCTCTCGCCTGTACATCTTCGATGATTGTGCTTCTGTGCGACATACATTTCTCCTCTCGTTTATTGCATTATGCATCACTGCTTACTGTCTGCAACTTCACAAAGTTTGTCCGTGCCTGACTTGCAATGGGTAGCCCCCCCATGATCACAACATGCTCGCCTTGCTTTACAAGCCCATCCTCCAGTAGCTTCTGATCGACGCGCGCGATTAGATCTTCCGTCGTATTTCCCAGGTCAATGAGATACGGCCACACGCCCCACCAGAGCGCAAGCTGGCGATAGACACGCTCCGAAGGGGTAAAGGCCAGGATTGGTGTACGCGGTCGATCCGTGGAGATGAGGTGAGCTGAGGCACCTGAACGGGTCAAGACAACAATTGCCTGTACGCTGGTTTCCTCTGCCAATGCGCGGGCGGCATGACTGACCGCATGTGCCGAGGTCAGTTGCTGGCACTGCGGCTGACGAGTGCTACGAGGGTCAATCTCCATCGCCTGGGCAATGTTCACCATCGTCTGAACCGCTTCTAGAGGATAGGCCCCCGAGGCGGTCTCCGCGCTGAGCATGAGGGCGTCCGTTCCATCGAAGATGGCATTGGCGACGTCACTGGCCTCCGCTCGCGTTGGACGGGGGTGCGTGATCATGGATTCGAGCATCTGCGTTGCGGTAATGACAGGCAATCCACGATCATGGCAGGCGGCAATAATACGCTTCTGGATGAGTGGCACTTTCTCCAGGGCCATCTCCACTCCCAGATCGCCGCGGGCGACCATCACACCATCGACGACGTCGAGAATCTCATCGAGCCGGCTGACCGCCTCTGGCTTCTCCAGTTTAGCAATCAGGGGAATACTTACGTAGCCCTGTTCCTCCTGCTGCTCCCCTTGCAATTGCTGCATGAAAGCTCTGGTCTCTACTACATCCTCCGGTCGACGCACGAAACTGAGCGCGACATAATCAACGCCGTGGCTCACGCCGAACCGTAAGTCGTCACGATCTTTCGCGGTGAGCGCTGGCGCGCTCACCGCGACTCCGGGCAGGTTGATGCCCTTGTGCTCCTTGAGTACACCACCATGTACGACCTGGCATTGAACCTCGGTCTCATTCGAGCCAAGCACGCTCAGTTCAAGGAGGCCATCGTCCAGCAGGATACGGTCACCGCCCTTCACATCGTGCGGTAACTGCTGGTAAGTCGTTGAGATCGTCTCTGCGTTTCCTACCACAGCACGGGTGGTAATCGTCACCCTGGCATCACGTGCCAGGATGACGGGCTGGCCTCCTTCCAATATTCCAGTCCTGATCTTGGGTCCTTGCAGGTCTTGCAGGATGGCGATGGCACATTCTAAGCGGGCGGAAATCGTGCGAATGCGATTTATGACCAGTTCGTGATCAGGGTACGTCCCATGCGAAAAGTTCAGACGAGCAACATTCATGCCAGCACGCATGAGTTGTTCGAGTTGCTCTTCGCTACTGGTCGCCGGGCCGATCGTACACACAATTTTAGTACGTCGCATCGGTTCTCCTCATTCCTTAAGCGGTATCGCTACAGGCCCTTTCCCGCGAGGAAGTGGACGAGATCGGCGACGCGGGAGGAATAGCCCCATTCGTTGTCGTACCAGGCTATGACTTTCACCATATTGCCACCGAGGACCATCGTCGAGAGGCCATCAACGATAGCAGAGTGTGAGTCACCACGGAAATCGCTAGAGACCAATGGCTCGTCGCTATACTCGAGAATACCCTTGAGAGGACCTGTTGCTGCTTGTCTGAATGCATCGTTGAGAGCGTCTTTCGTGGCTTCCTTGCGCACAATGGCCACAAAGTCAACGACTGAGACGGTGATAGTGGGCACGCGTAGCGACATGCCATCGAAGCGTCCCTTGAGTTCAGGAATGACCAGTGCAAGCGCGCGGGCGGCGCCAGTAGTGGTAGGAATGATATTGACGCCGGCGCTACGGGCACGCCGCAGGTCTTTGTGCACCTGGTCCAGGATACGCTGGTCGTTGGTGTAGGAGTGGATCGTATTCATCAGGCCACGCTCGATGCCGAACGCGTCATTGAGCACTTTGGCGGTGGGGGCCAGGCAGTTAGTCGTGCAGGAGGCATTGGAAATAATGTTGTGCGTGTGCGGATCATACATGTCCTCATTGACCCCGAGCACGATCGTGATGTCTTCGCCCTTAGCTGGTGCAGAGATAATGACTTTCTTCGCCCCACCCTTGAGATGAGCGGCTGCCTTTGGTGCATCGGTAAAGAGACCCGTTGACTCAACCACGATCTCGACGCCCAGATCACCCCAGGGGATCTGCGCCGGGTCACGTTGCGAAATTACTTTGACTGTGTGTCCGTTAACGATGAGAGAGTCTGGGGTTGTCTCAACTTCGCCTGGGAAGCGACCATAGGTGGAGTCGTATTTTAAGAGATGCGCGTTCGTCGTTGTATCGGTAAGATCGTTCACAGCTACAACTTCGAGGTCATCTGGATGACGTTCCAGCATTGCTTTGAGCGACTGGCGACCGATGCGCCCGAAACCGTTAATGCCTACACGAGTTGTCATAGAAAAGTCCTCCTTTTGCGCTGTCGTTTTCCGCCATAAAAGGTGCAAAGCCTGCTTCTGGCATCACTCACCCCTGCTGTTGATTTCGCTACTGTGTACTTAATTGGTCCAGGGGTTTGAGCAACTCGGAAAGGGGCTAATCTGCTGCTGTTCTCTATCATAGGAGTGTAGTTGATCTCAGGGGGACAAAGCAGTACCCAAAAGGAGTAATTCGTGGGTGATTTCTAAGGAGTCTTCCACGAATAAAATGATTAAGCAATTTGGGGCTTGATGGTGTAATTCCATTCCCCATGAAAAGCGTCCTTGGAAAGATTGAGCGCAGCCAATTCGTCATCCGAAATCTTGAGACCGGTG
>DAOTTD010000016.1:0-28031 GCA_034438015.1 Ktedonobacteraceae bacterium
GCAGGGTCTGTGAATTATTGCTGGGGGGACGCTCTGGCAAGCAGGAGGTGAAAAGCAGCGCGCGGATGAGACGAGAAGGAGCGAGCGCGTTGCAGCAAGGTGAGAAGAGAAAGACGCGGTGAATAAGGGGAATGGCCAGGTTGCGGCAGGCGGCGAGAAGCGCCAGGGGCATGAGAAGTCGCGGATGCAAGAGCGATCTGAAGCTCTGGTGACATCGCGCACAGAGTGGAAGCTGTTTTCGATCCCCCCATGCCCACGACAGAGGATCAGGAGCGATTGCGGTGCATCTGAGCCGGAGGGGAGGATGGCGAGAAGAGAGGCGACGCGCAATGGTGGTCTTGTCCTTTTCCGTCCGGGTGCGCGTGAGTGGGGCAACATGGCTCACCCCAGGCCAATCCGCGAGGCCGATAGCCACACAGTTCCTGACTCACCGGGATCACCCGGTGCTCGAGGCGTCCACGATGCCGATCAAACGTCTCGGCCTGCTGGAACGCTGCATGCGGATCAGCAAAATAGGGAGCCAGATCGCTTTGCAGGGTGGGCTCGTTGCCTTTGATCACCCAGAGGGGATACGCCTGCTTTGAGCGCGAGGCGGGAGCCAGAGCTGACGGTGCGAGTGCCGTGCCTCAAAGGTACAGACGCGCCCGAAAATCGGGCAGAGTGGGAAGCAGCTTGCGAGCTTCGGGGATCTCGTTGGTTTTTTCGCCCACCGCGAGCTGAGCCCAGACTTCTTTACGTCTTTCGGGTGAAGCAGGAAAGCAGGTGGGGGGGCAACGCCTTCGCTTGTCCTGGCTCCTCGCACGGTTTTGCCATCGACAGCGAGGGGATCTGTAGCAGAGGCGCAACTGGTGGCCCTGATCCAGGTTGAGAAGACCTGCTCCACGGCCTCGATATCGAGGAGAGGAAGGAGCCAGCGATACAAGGGGCCGCTCGGGGTGAGAAACGCGCGGGGACCAAAGAGGTCTTCAAGCAGGTCGAGGTGTTCGTAGCACGCACTCTCTCAGCGCTTCTGTCCTCTGGCAATTGCACAACAGGGCCGCGATCAAACAGGTGAGCAGATCGGGCAGATCATAGCGTAAGCCATGTTTGCCTCGCGGATCGGGGATGGCCTCCAGCATCTCGACCAGGGTGTGCAGGTGAGCTTGGGTCAGCAGGGGCTGGCGGTCTTCTTCTGTGAGAGGCGAAAGGACACGACGTGATGCGATACAATACATCTGGGAAGGCTCCTTTTGGAAAAGATTGGGATTTGGTTTTTTCTCTCTTCTCCTTTTTTGGAGCCTTTGTCTCTCCGCAATAATTCACAGGCCCTGAGCTGCAAAGCTGCTACCGTAGTACCAATGGTGTAACATGGGGCGAGGTGTAACATGAGGCGCTACATGCGAATGAGAAATTCAGATCACATGAGGGCGAGGCGACGCTGCAAAAGTCGCCCCCATAATGGTACAATATGTTTTCAGATTGCATGCAGGAGTATTTTTCATGCCTTTATTGGTTGCGATCATAGGAGCAGGGAGCAGTGGGTTGGCGGCGGCTCATGTTCTACGCGACATGGGTTCCACTGTGACGATCTTCGAGAAGAGTCGCGGCGTAAGTGGTCGGGCGGCGACACGCAGCCGCGAGGGCTTTATTTACGATTATGGCGCAAACTATATCAAGCAGGGCGGTCCAGCCAGTACAACATTGATCACCGAACGCTTCTACTCGCCCGAGTTGATCGACATCAGCAAACCCGTGTGGACCTTCGATGGCGCAGGACATATCCAGGAGGGCGATGCGCAGCAGAACGCGGAGGCCAAATGGAACTATCGCTACGGACTCGATACGCTGGCAAAGCGCATGGCGCAGGGCCTGGCTATACGCCTGGAAACACAGATCACACGCGTACAGTTGAATACGCACGGCTGGACACTCTTTACAGACAGCGAACAGGCGGCGTTCGGCACGTTCGACAGATTGCTCATCACAATCCCCGCCACGCAGGCCATCGAGCTGATCGCAGCAAGCGAGTTCGACAGCGATCTGGGCGTAGCCATTAGCGCGCATCTTGAGGGCGCTCGCTACAACGCGTTGATCTCCGTACTACTGGGGTATCGGCCCAGACCTCGATCCAGGCCCTACTACGCCCTCGTCAATACCGACAGGGCGCATGCGATCTCGTGGCTTGCATGGGAGCACGAGAAGGCACCGGAACGCACGCCCGACGACGCGGGGCTGCTGATGGCGCAGATGGGACCACAGTATAGCCAGGATCACTGGCAGACGGCGGACGAAGAGATCTATCGCGATGTCGCGCCACGGGTCGCTGCACTGATCAACGAGCCGCTTCCGCCTCCGTACTTTACCGATATCCAGCGCTGGCGCTATGCCTTGCCGGCACAGAAGGCCGACGCGGAGGCGCTCAACAGGCTGACACTGCCAGCAGGGCTGGCATTTTGCGGCGATGGCTTTGTCGGCGGGCGCGTCCACCTCGCGCTTGAGCACGGTATGCAAGTCGCGCAGCAGCTCATCAACGGGTATCTCTAACGAAACTCGCTATGAATGGAGTAGTATAGATCATGATTCCTACCCTTCCGCGGAGCACGCAGGACGAGTTGGCGCAGTTAGCGAAGCGCTTCGGCCAGCCGCTGGTGCGTACCGTTGACCTCGGCGAAACGCGCCAGTTCGATCCGCTCAATAAGAATGACCGCTATGGCGAAGTGTGCATGGTCGTGCGGCGCAAGAATGGTCGTTTGCTGACGATGAAGAAGACGTTCTACCCGGTGAACGCGTACCGACTGCCGACCGGCGGCATCGACCACGGCGAGTCCATCTTTGCCGCCCTCCTGCGCGAGACAAACGAGGAGACAGGACTGGAAGTGGAGACGCGACGCTTCCTCGTCGCTGCACCCTATACCACCACCAGCACGGGCGAGCGGTCCGTCTTCTACACCTTCGCCTTCTTGCTCGACGAGATTGGCGGCACGTTAGGCGTCCTCGACGAGGAAGAGCGGATCGAGGCATTTCGCGAGATTGAGCCTGAGCAGTTGCCGGAGCTGGCCGAGGTTTTAGAGCAGAGCGGAGGGCCCCCCTACAGCGAAGAGATCGATGGGAGCTGGCAAGACTGGGGACGCTTCCGGGCCGCTATTCACCGCCTCGTATGGGAAGCCCTACAGTAGGGGCCTGCCTTGCGCGGGCCCTGGGAGCCACTCCAGTCCGAGGTGAAGTGATGACCAGGGCCCGCTACGGTTCAAGAGCTCTGGGCCGGGTAGCCATAGTATGCTATACTATAAACAACAGGGAACGGCACACCCTTCCAAACAATCTGAAGGACTTTATCCATGAACAAGAAATTAACAAGTACTATTTTGCTATTTGCAGTCTTCATCGGCTTCCTCTGGTGGGGCATCTCCATGCTGGTCTCTTCGCTAACGGCCCCCGTCAAAGACGGTGAAAGCATCGTTTATGCCGTGCTCATCCTCGGCTGTGCGGGATACGCGATGTTCTCGCTGCTCATGCTGCCACGCAGAAATAGTTAATGCTGATAGTCTCCTTTAGAAAGAACATATATGATTGATGAGCAGCCAACAAAGGCGTTGGCGATTCGTCTCGCCACCCCCGAGGACATCGCACTAATCGAGGAACTCGATCGTCTCAGCACATCGCCCACGCGCGACATACACCGGGATATGGAAAAATACTTTGGCTCCGTCGATCCCTCCACACACGAGCACACTTTCATCTTTCTCGCAGAGATAGCAGGCGCACTGGCAGGCAAAGCAGAACTGATGCTGCCACCCACCGAAGACACGCAGGCCGTCGGCTATATAAAGCGCGTCGTTGTGCACCCGAACTTTCGCGGTCGTGGGCTGGCGCAGCAACTGATGCTACACATCATCCACTTCGCGCGCAACGAACATCACCTGAAAGCGCTCGACTTGCACGTCTGGGAAAAGAATCACGCGGCCATCCATCTCTACGAAACGCTCGGCTTCGACCTGCAGCACCGCGAACTGTATTATCGCCTCCCACTGGACTGAAGAGTCATGAACCGCCAGGGTTGGAAACCCTGCGGCTTGTAGATCATCCTTAACCGGCACGGCGATTATTCCGACGAACCTCAGATGCCACAATAGGCACCATGACCGATGCCCTTGAGATATTGATGGCGGCGTTCCGATCAGCGTTATCGGTATGACCGCAGTTCTGGCAGACGAAGGAGGCTTGACTCTTGCGATTGGCTTTCTCACAGTGCTTACACACGTGGCACGTACGCGAGGTATTGCGCGGGTCAACCGTATGCAACGGGACGGAAGCCTGAGCGGCCTTGTAGGAAAGGAATTGACGGAGTTGCCCAAAGGACCAGGAAGTATGCCTCGCTCGCTGAGACCGTCTTACCGTGCTCTCGGTGCGGGACCGAATGTGTCTAAGGTCTTCGATGGCTATTGCTTGCCCGTTGGCTTTGGCCTTCTGGACAATCCGTTTGGAGATCACATGATTGGTGTTGCGTTTGAAACGGGCTTCACGCCCAGAGAGTTTCTTGAGGTGGCGCTTTGCCGACTTCGTGCCGCGCATTTGCAGGCGTTGTCTGAGGGAGTGCATCTGTTGTCGATTGTGTTCAACGGCCTGTCCGCTAAACGTCTCACCTGTGCTATCGGTGGCAAGGTTGATAATGCCCAAGTCAACGCCGAGGGTATCCGTCGTCTCTTGTGGCGATGGTGTGGGAACATCCAGCGTCACGGCAAGGGAGAAAGTCCCACCACGATAGAGCAAATCGGCTTGTCCTTTGATCTGATCAATGCGGGACTCTTGATAGCCACCCATACGGAACGGGACCAGGACACGACCCTGCAAGGTCAAGAGGGAGACTTCACCGAGTCCCTTAAAGGACATCAGGCGCTCATCATAGGTGATAGCACCCTCGCGGCGGAAGGACGGTTTGATGCTCTTATCACGCTTGTAGACCTCTGTGGTTTTGCTGATCGCACGAATAGTCATCTGAGACGAGAGAGTGTACTGCTTGCGGATATCGCCATACACCAGCTTTTGCAACTTGAACTTATTGGCAAGTTGCAGATCAAAGGCCACCTGTGCAATCGAGTTACACGCATCGTTAAAGGCGTGCATAGTCTCAAGAAGCGCGACATGTTGTTCTGGCGATGGTGCCAGTTTCAAGAGCATCGTTTGTTTCATACAAGAAGCATAGTATGTTAGAGCGATATTGTCAATATCGTACTAAGAGCGGTTGCGACTGCCTTTCATTCCTCCCCTGGCTGAAGCCGTAGAGCTTCCTGAAAGGAAATCGTGTGAAACGGCGCACCCTCCTGTATTGCACTCAATAGCCATGCGAATATCCTTCAGGGTAACAGTTGTGACGCAACTGTTACCCTCTTCGTTTTAAAACTTGGACCGGAAAACCTTCCAGGAGCGCAGGTTACGTGTATTACTATAAGAAATAGGGGTTTTCAGGTACTATGTGGAGGTAAAACGCCCGGCCCTATGTCTCTGTCTCCCTGTATGGCTATCCCTCAATAAGATGACATATGTTTGATAGGATGTAGAGCTAAGCGGACGCAAAAATGGCGCAGCGAGTTGTAATTGAGCAATCTATTCAAACGGAAACAAAACATACATGGTTTCATTGTCGATGGATGCGATACTTTTTTTCAGAAGACACAGCGGTAGATAATCGTCCCATCCTCGACCTCCAACGGCGCGCCGTCTGGATCGCTATCGCTTTCATTTTTCAGGCCCTCAACGAGATCGACCACGACTGGTATATGCCTTATCTGGCGCCCTTCGGATCGCTAATCCCCCTGACATTGATGCTGGGGAGTTTCTTCGCCGTGTGGATGGCGC
Source organism: Ktedonobacteraceae bacterium (assembly GCA_034438015.1). Taxonomy (GTDB): domain Bacteria; phylum Chloroflexota; class Ktedonobacteria; order Ktedonobacterales; family Ktedonobacteraceae; genus JACDAE01. The sequence continues at coordinate 5,836 of DAOTTD010000016.1, forward strand.
TGCGCCCGGTAAATGCGCGGACAAAAGACAAGCAGAGGGAACAGAAGCAGCCCCGGCTCTGGCAGCGCATTGTCTTACTTATAACATTAATTCTCTCTATTTTCGGCTTTATTATGCTGGGTTGGAGCGTTGTGCTCAGCTTCTCGGCGCCGCGCTTCACAAACGATGGAACATCTCTTGATACAAATGCAGCGATTCTACTGCTCGAAGGGCGCAACCCGTACACCGACTCGAATATGTTGGACCTGGCACGGAAGTTTCCCATTCAGCCCGACTGGACCACACCACTACGCAGCGGGCAATTGGCGGGCCGCCTGGAATATCCCACGATAGCCGAACTACAAAGCGTACTCGACACAGACTTGAAGGCGGGGACGGCCCCTGAGTTTGAATCGAGGGTCAGTTATCCCGCGCTCTCGTTCCTGACACTTATCCCCTTCGCCATATTCAAAAACTACAATGTGCTCCCCTTCTACGTGCTGAGCTACCTGGTACTGATCGCGGTCGCATGGAAGGTGGTGCGACCGGAGCTGCGTCCCTGGGTACTTCTGCTATCCATAGCCAATATTCCTATGTGGTCGTCGACCAGTGGCGGCAATCTCGACGTCTTTTGCATCTTGCTTATCGTCATGGTCTGGCTGATGCGCGAGAAACGCTGGGCGTCGTCGATCTTCCTGGGCCTGGCGCTGGCAAGCAAACAGACCACATGGTTCTTCGTTCCCTTCTACGCCATCATGATCTATCGTCAATATGGTCTTAAAGAGGCGCTTTACCGGCTGGCAATCGGTGGAGGAATCGGGCTGGTCATCAACCTTCCGTTCATCGTGTGGAATGCACACGGATGGATGGCGGGCGTTCTTGCGCCGGTGGCCGATCCTATGTTTCCACTAGGCGTCGGCATCATCAATCTAAGTATCACCCATCTGCTGCCCTTCTTCCCATCCTGGGTCTATACAGCACTCGAAGGCGGCTCTATGGTGGTCTCGCTCGTCTGGTATTGGCGCGTCAGTCGCGAGCGACCGGAGGCGGCGCTGCTCTTCGCCGTGATGCCGCTGCTCTTCGCCTGGCGCAGCCTGCCATCCTACTTCTACTGCGCGGCCTATCCGATCTTTATCCTGATGAGCTCGAAGGGCACGCCAAAATGGTTCCCCGCGCGCTCGCATTCGCGGTCAGCGATAAAAGTCAGTCAGCCAACGAGGAAACTGCGTCTTTCGCCCACACCACTAGGATTGTGACATGCATCCTTTTATAAACGCGTCTACACAGGCTCGCGCCGGGCGATTCAAATGCCGCTTTCTACCTCATGTTGGCCCGCGCGCGGGTCGATTAATCACATTTTATTGTTGAGGTTGTGGCGAGCGCTGCTCGCCACAACCTCAACAATAAAAATCCTCTGCGAGCGCCGGAGGCGCGAGCAAGAAAGGCAAAAGACGACGTTTGAATAGCCAGGCGCGAGCCTGATCCTCTCGACTCTTCGTCCTCTTCGTGGTACAATCACGTGCGAGATGACGCCATTGCAAGGGGAGAAGAGAAAAACATTATGGCACGTAAAAGAGAACCGATTCCGCTTCTTTCGCAGGAAGATAACGCGCAGATACAAAACCTGCTCGCAAACTATCATCAGATCGCACAATATATACAGCAGAGCACCAACCAGTCACAGGTCGAGAGCGCCCTGACCCCTATTAGCGCTCTGGCAGAGAATGCACAGCTCGCTTTCTTGAAAGCTCTTGTCAAAGAGAACACCATCGATGCGGCAGACATCCTGGTCGCGGTCAACGCATTCAGTCCACATAAAGAGGTCCGTAAGGAGGCGCGTCGCGCGCTGATTCGCTTAGAGGGGGCAAAAATCTATCCACAATGGTCCGCGCCGATCGTCCAGACGCCCGCTATACAGGTAAACGTAGCAAATCCACCGCGCTTCTGGAAAGGCTACGTCACACAGTCGCGAGAAGAGGGCGAGGTTCAACTACTGTTGAGCTGGGAGCAGGGCTACGACTACACCGAAGCGCGCATGTTTATCTTTTTGCTTGATTTCTGGGAGGATGGCGTACGCGACATTATCGTCGAGACGGGCAGCAAACGACACGTCGATGAACATATCGATGATATGCGCACAAAGCTCACGGAGACGATACTCGCGGATTGCACGCTGGCCGAAGGCAAGCGCCTGCTTGAAGAGGCACTCTCCGTCAACGCCTGGCGCGGCACGACACCTCCTAAAGAGTATCTTCACCGCCAGTCATCGATCAACAGCTTGATTCTGGAGGCGAGCGACCCAGGCGAAGACCGTGGTCGCACATTCATCAATCCAGAGCTGACCGAGCAAGAGACGGCGATCAACTTCCTCGGCGCCTGGACCATGGGCGACTACGCGCTGGCATACGACCTGCTCACCGATGGCAGCGATCTGCGCGACGGGCTGACGCGCGACGAGTGGATTGCACGGCATCGTGCATGGTTCGACGAAGCGCAGCCCACGCGCCTGGAACTGGGCTTCGTCCACGAGCGCGCACAGGCACAGAGCGCCCTCTGGCTGCCAACCTCTATCACCAGTACACGTGGGGGCACGCGCAAAGAGATCGAGATTGGCTGGTCGCTCGAACTGGCCGACACACCACTGAGCGGCACACTCAAGGAGATGCCACTGGGGACCGCCGTCAACAAGGAGACACGGCGACACTGGTTCTGGACCAGCTACACCCTGGTGAAAGAGAGAGACGGCTGGCGCATCCAGGCAGGGAAAGACGAAGGGGCGGCGCTCCAGGGTCTGTCTATCGCGGAGCTACAGAAGCGCATCAAAGAGTACGAGGGGGCCATACAGGAGGCGCTCAATAAGCGCGAGACCAACAATCCTCAGGAGGTCATCGAAGAGCTCTCCTGGCGACTTACGCAGCTCCTGCACTTCTACGATGCACTCATCGCGCGCCTGCCGCTCGATCGCCAGATCTGCGAAGACGCCTATGGGCGCTCCATTGCTACAGGCAATCCCGAACGCAGCCTGGTCTACCTCGAACGCCTGGTGCAGCGTTTCCCGGAGAAGCGCGGCGAAACACTGCGTACGCTTGGTGCAACACTGTTGACACAGGCATATAACGATATGAGTCGCGGCCTATCCGAGCGCGCAGGGCAGTTTCTTGAGCGATCGGAGCAGGCCTTGCGTCAGGCAGTGAGCGTCGATAACAGCGCGCTCAGCCACCTGCTGCTCGCAGAGATGCTGCTCAGCCAGGGACGCAACGACGAGGCCGAGGCGGAGTACCAGCAGGCCAGAACTATGCCCATGAATCCACAGGAGGAGGCGGCTACCGAAGCCGGTCTGGGCAATATCGCGATGCGGCGTGAGCAGGTAGAGGAGGCACTTTCTCACTACCAGCGCGTGACGGAAATCAACCCCGACTATACCGGGGTCTGGTTCAACGCCGGCTTTGCGCAGCGCCTGCTCGGACACATAGAAGAGGCACTGGAGGCATACAGGCGCGCGATCCGGCAAGAACCAGAGGATATACGTCCGTACGCCGAAATGATGGCCATCTACATGAACAACAACGAGATCCAACAGGGGCGCGCGATCGCGGAACAGGGCGTGAGCGCCAATCCAGCATCGGCAGAGTTGCATGCACTCCTCGCCTCGGTCCTCGCCGAAATGGGGGATCAGCGCAATGCACAGCGTGAGCTTGCCTCCGCCGAGGCGATCAACCCCGATCTGGAGATCGTTGCGAAGGTACGCGAACAGTTGCAGGCAACAAAGAAAAGATAGTTAGCTACCGTTCAGTTGTGTGAGTGAAAGCGCCTGAGCAGTGGCAGGCATCCCAAGAAAGAGACCACTGTCCACAGCGATGACGCGGTGCTTTCACTTCCTTACGGCTGACTGAGGCTTCCGCTCGGTCGGTTGACGCGAAGCGTAGGAGCGACAGCTCCGTTACCGACCGAATACGTATCGGTGAGAAGCGTAGACGCGACCGCGTCGTTGCCAGCCGAATAAGAAGCTTTACTAGCTGCGACTGAGCAGCGTTCACAACTGCATTGTAATAATATGCCAGCAGGGAAGGATGGAGAGTAGACCATGCCCAGGCAGAAACCCGGTAATAATCCGAAGAAGCAGAGCGCAGCCTCTATCTCACAGGAGGAGCACGCGCTGGTACAGCAGCAACTTGCCAGCTACAGGCAGATCGCTGCGGCCCTTGTGCGCAGCCAGGAACCAGCGCAGGCCGAGCAAGCGCTGGAGCCGATTACCAACCTGACGGAGAGCGCCCAGATCGTCTTGCTCAAGGAACTTGCCAGGGAAAATACGACGGAGGCAGCCGATGTGCTCCTTGCCATCAACACATATGCGCCACTGAAAGAGGCACGCAAGGAGGCGCGCCGCTCATTAATACGCCTGGAAGCGACCAGGCACTACCCGCAGTGGACACCCCCAAAAATGCCTGAACCAGTGGTTAGCGAGGAGACTGACGGCCCCATCCGCTTCTGGAAGGGCCAGTATACCGATAGCCGGGCGATGGGCGAGGTCCAGCTCATGCTCTTCTGGGAACAGGGCGAGGGCTATAAAGAGGTACGCACGTTTGGCTTCCTGCTCGAATTCTGGCACAGCGGCGTTAAAGACTTTTTTACAGAGGTCTCCAGCAAACGCCAGATCGAGAAGCGCCTCGATAATATGCGCAGCCAGGTCGGTGACATTAAGCTGGTCAACTGTGATTTAGAGGAAGGGCGGGAACTCGTTGAGGAGGCGCTCACCGTCAACAAAGCGCATGGGACCCGCCCACATCCCGACTACACGCGCAACCTGCCACTTATACGCAAGCTACTGCTGGACGCGACAGAGCCATCTCAGAGAAGCGCGGACGCTGGGAAGCACAGCAGCCTGCTATCGCCTTTTCAGTCGTTAGATCAGGGCAAAAGCTTCTTCCAGCAGTTGATGGATTTAATACTGAACCCGGAAGAGACCGTCGCGGGCTTCCTGGATAGATGGTTACAGGGTGATTACGAGGCGGCCTATAGCGCGCTGGCGAGCGATAGCCCTCTGCTCGAGGGACTACCGAGTGAGGAGTGGGTGGCGCGCCGGCGCGCCTGGGCGGAGCAGGCGCAGCCCTCGCAGGGCAAATCTGAGATCGCCTACAAGCTCGAAGAAGACGAGGAGGACGAGGAAGAGGACGACGACGAGCAGGAAAATGTCGTCCCCTCGGAACCTGTAGAAGCTACGGCACCAGAAGAGGTCGAGGCATTCTGGTCGCTCGTGCTGACCGATAGCGAGGCCGACAGCGCGTTGAAAGAGCTCCCACACGCCACCGCCGTCTACAAAGGAACTGGCAGGCACTGGTTCTGGACAAAATATTCCCTGGTGCGCGAGGGGAACGAGTGGCGCATTCATAGCATGATCGACGCCGGCGCCGAGGCCTTTCAATTGCCGCCTGAGGAGCTCCAGGAGCAGTTGACGGAGGTCGCCATGCTGGCAGCCGAACGGTTAAATATGGTAGAAGCGGAGCTCAACGACGAGGAGATCGAAGATCTGGATGAAGAGGATGAGGAGGAGACGGAGGAGGTCGACGACAACGAGGAGGAGGTCGACGACGACGACGACGAGGAGGTCGACGAGGATCTTGATGACCTGGAATTCGACGAACTGGCAGAGCGCTTCGAGGAGATGATGTGGATCACGACGCGCGCGATGCACTATACCGACGCGCTCATCGCACAATCGCCCGAAGACCCCACGCTCTACGAGATGGGTTACGATCAGGCATCGGCGATTCAAGAAAACGAGCGCGCCGCCGCCTACATCGAGCTTCAGGCCGAGCGTTTCCCCGAGCAGCGCGGCGAGGCTTTGCGTAAACTGGCGATCGCGCAGATCAATATCGCCAGGACATATGAAGAGAACAACGACGCAGAGCGCGCAATGCAATTTATCGCAGAGGCGGAAAAGATGCTGCGCGACTCCCTCACCATCGATGACGCTCCCATGAGCAAGATCCTGCTGGCCGAGACGCTCCTCATTCAGGAGAAAGAGCTTGCCGAGGCCGAGCAGCTCCTGCAAGAGGTCCTACAGCAAGAGAACATCGATGAGAAAGAGATCACGCTTGCCGAGGCCGCGCTGGGCAAGCTTGTGCAGGGAAAGCACGATTACGCAAGCGCCTTGAAGCACTACCAGCGGGCCGCTGAGATCAGCCCGGACTTTCCCGGCATCTGGTTCAGCGTCGGCTTTATGCAGCGCCAGCTTGGTCAAATCGAGGAAGCGGAGGAGAGCTACGAGCGTAGCATCGACGAAAGTCCCGCCGAGACAGGAGCTTATGTCGAACTGGCGGCGATCTACTCCGATCGCGGCGAATATACCGAGGCCGAGGAGCTTCTGGAGGAGGGTCTGGAGGTCAATCCAGAGGCCCCCGATCTCCTGGCGGCGATGGCGCTGGTTTTCATCAATAAGGGCGAGATGCGGCAGGCGAAAGAATATCTGGACGAGGCCGAGGATATCGACGATCAGCAGGAGCTTGTGCAGGTTGTGCGCCAGTTCTACGATGCGACCCAGGCACGGCTGAAAGAGGAACGTCAATCATTCAGGCAACAGCAGAGGAAGAAGTCACGCAAATCGAAGCGAAAATGATCAAAGAGGAACAACAAGAACGTAGCATCACCTACCACACCGTCGTGCTTGGCGCGCTGACGCGCGAAGGGGATGCACAGGCAGAGATCTTTGAGGCCGGGACGCCAGTGCATCTGCGTGTGCCCGCCGGTCTGCCAGGCGAACGCGTCACCATCGCCGTCGAAGCGCCACCGGAGCCTCGTCCTGGACGGCATCGGCGGCGCTGGAAGCCACGTCCATCGCGCGTGTGGATTACCGAGCTGCACGAGATCTCGCCACTGCGTGTCGAGGCGCGCTGCCCGGTCTTCGGCACCTGCGGCGGTTGCCAGCTTCAACATATGCGCTACGAGGCTCAACTTACGTGGAAACGAGCCGTCGTGCAGCAACTCCTGCACGACATAGGTGGCTTCAGCGCTGCGCCGCTGCTGGATACCGTTCCCTGCGCTGTGCCGTGGAACTATCGCAACCACATGCGCTTCTCGGTCAATCGCAGCGGACAGCCCGGCCTGACGGCTCGCGGCAGCCACCGTGTCCTTCCGCTCACACACTGCCCAATCGCGCAGGAGAAGATCAATCGGGCGCTGAACGTGCTCGGTGCGCATGAAAACGCGCGGCCCCAGGTCTTGATACGCTGTGGCGCGACCAGCAATCAGGTGATGATTCAGCCAACGCCCGCGCCCGCTATGGCCCGGCAGCTTGCCGACGCCGGACTCGACCTGCGCAGCGAGACGATGGAGGAGGAGCTGTCAGGCGAAACGTTCCGCATCCGTCCCAGCTCGTTCTTCCAGACGAACACGGTGCAGGCGGAGCAAATGGCGCGCATGGTGCTCGACGGCCTGCTGCATTCAGCTACCGATGAGCCACAGGAGAAACTGACCGTTGTCGATGCCTATTGCGGCGTCGGAACGTTTGCGCGCCTGCTGGCAGGACACGTCGGCAAGGTTATCGCCATAGAAGAATCGGCCAGCGCCATCAAGGACGCGCAGTGGAATCTGCGCAACGTGGAGAATGTCGAGATTCTCAAGGGTAAGGTGGAAGATCTGCTGCCGAATCTGGCAGCGCGCATCGATGGACTGGTGATCGATCCACCGCGCGCGGGCTGCCAGCAGGTCGTACTCGACGCGCTCGTGGATAATCCCGTGACGCGCATCGTCTATGTCTCGTGCGAGCCCTCAACGCTGGCGCGCGATCTTAATATACTCTGTCATCTTCATCCCGTCTACCGACTGCGCTCGGTACAACCACTTGATATGTTTCCACAGACGGCGCATATCGAATGCGTAGCAGTTCTGGAGCGTGCATCTTGACGACACAACCATTCCCATTGCTGTTGGCCTCCGCCTCGCCACGACGGCGGCAGCTTATCAGTCTGCTCGGACTCCCCTACACCGTTGCCATCGCACCCGCTGACGAAGACGCCTTGCAGGCAACCTATCGAGGTCCTGTTACAGGACTGGCGCGCTGGACCGCCGAACAAAAAGCGCTGGCAACCCACTCTCTGCCGGAAGCAGCCAACCACGTGGTCATCACCGCCGACACGACCGTGCTGCTGGACGACGAGGTACTGGGCAAGCCATGCGATGAGGTGCACGCGCGCCGGTTGCTGCTCTCCCTGCGCGGTCGCTGGCACCACGTCGTTACCGGCGTCGTGGTCAGCGCGATGGTCGATGACCAACTGGAGATGCGCGCCGCCAGCCGCGACACGCCGGTCCTGATGCGCCAATATAGTGAAGAGGAGATCGCGGCGTATATTGCCACCGGCGATCCGATGGACAAGGCGGGCGCGTACGGCATCCAGCATCCCCAGTTTCAACCAACGGAGCGCATCGATGGCTGTTACCTGAACGTCGTCGGCCTGCCCGTGTGCACTCTGGTGAAGCTGCTTGCGAAGTTCGGCGTCTTTCCTGCAACGAGGGAACATAAAGAAGGGTTGTGTCCGTGGTCAGAGCGATGCAAAGTCTCGCATACAGCGAGCATGCAGGTCGCCAGATAAGACCGTAACGATTTTGAAACGAATATATGTTACCAATTATGACAACGCAACCGGTACGCGGTCGCTATGCACCCAGTCCGAGCGGGGATCTGCACCTGGGAAATCTGCGTACGGCGCTGCTCGCCTGGCTCTTTGCACGCGTCGCCGGGGGACAATTTGTGCTGCGCGTCGAAGATCTGGATCAGCCGCGCGTGCGAGCGGGCGCGGCCCAACGTATGCTCGACGATCTGCGCTGGCTGGGCCTGGACTGGGATGAAGGACCCGAGCGCGGCGGTCCCTACGCGCCCTACGTCCAGAGCGAACGCACTGCAATCTACCAGGACTACCTGCAACGTCTGCGCGCCGCCGATCTCGTCTATCCCTGCTACTGCAGTCGTGCTGAGATTGCTCAGGCCGCGCGCATCGCCAGCGCCCCACAGCAGGGCGCAGAGGAGGGTCCGCGCTATCCCGGCACCTGTCGCCACCTCACGAAGCGGCAACATGCGGCCTATGAAGCTGCGGGTCGGCGTCCGGCACTGCGCTTGCGGGTCGACGGTGAGCGGATCGTAGCATTCAACGACCTCGTAGCGGGCCCGGTCACGCAGCATGTGCAGCGCACAGTTGGCGACTTCATTGTCTGCCGTGCGGACGGCATTTTCGCGTATCAATTCGCCGTCGTCGTCGACGACGGACTTATGCGTATCAACCAGGTCGTGCGCGGGTCCGATCTGCTCTCCTCGACTGCGCGGCAGATTCTGCTCTTCGAGGCTCTGGGCTTCCCGATACCAACCTTCGCCCACGTCCCCCTGCTGCTTGACGAACAGGGGAAGCGCCTCGCCAAGCGCGTGCAGAGCGCAGGGATCGAGCCACTGCGCGCCGCCGGAGCCACGCCAGCACAGATTGCGGGACGGCTCGCCGCGAGCTGCGGACTGGTCGAACAGGGGATAGCCATTAGCCCATATGTGCTTATACGTCAGTATGCTCAGCCTGGATATGATATAATGCGCGCAATATCAAAAAAATGATAATGTATTCTTCTAGAGAGCTGAGTTTTAATAACTATTATGATTTTTACATTAAGCACCATCTTTTCATTTCAGGTAATAGGCACCGTGTTGGCTACACCACTACGCATTGTCCTGATAGGACTCATTTTTATCATCGCGCTCGTCATCGGCCTACTCTTGAGGCGCAGGCTGGTCGATCGCCTGAAAAAGAACACAGACCTCGACGCCTGGCTGGTACAGACGCTCGGCGTCCTCGTCGTGCTGCCCTTACCGCTCATAGCGGCGCTGACTTCGCCCATCATCTACCTGTGGAGCGTCGACACGCTGCCGCAACTGGTGAGAGACGTCATAGGGCTGCCACTGGTAGGCCAGATCGTCTCTATCGTGGGAGAGGTTGGCGGCTCCGTGCTGCTGATCGCGCTTGGTCTGGGCGTCGCGCGCACCATGCGCAATGTCACCATGCGCGGACTGGAAACCAATCGTATAGACATCAATATTCGTACTTTGATCGGGCGCATCACTTTTATTACTGTGCTCCTATTGACCGCTTTCTGGCTGCTCTCGCTCTGGCACATCCCACTGGAGTTCCCTGTGGCGGCGATTAGCATCATCACCGTCCTGATCACCGTCTCAATACAGGATATCCTGAAAGACCTGGTCGCGGGCTTCTATATTCTTGTAGAGCGGCCCTTTTATATCGGCCAACTCATCAGCACAGCGACCTACACGGGCAAGGTTGAAGATGTCCAGTTGCGTGCAACCAAGCTACGACTCGTCAGCGGCGAAGAGATCACGATCCCCAATTCGCTCGTCTTCGGCGGTATCGTCGTCAATAACTCTTTTTATCGCGAGAGGCGGGCCAGCGTCGATGTCACACTACCCCAGGAAAAGTTTGTCAAGGGAGAGACAAAGCAGCAGATTCTGGGAGCGGTGCGAGAGGTTGAGCACGTCATGGATAAGCCAGAACCGGACGTCGTCTTCAGCACCTATGTAGAACAAAAAATCACCCTCACCCTGCATTTCTGGATCGCGACCGAGCAGCCGGAGACGGTTACAGACGTCATGTACACGCTACGCACGGCCCTGCCCGACGCAGACCTGGCGGTGAAAGAGTTTGCCGGCAATATATGATGAGATCAAGTACCATAGTGTTGCTTAAAGGAGTCGCGGTACGTTGGAAGAGTATAGACCAGAGAAACGACGCATTGGTCTGCTAGGGGGGACCTTTGATCCTATTCACTACGCGCACCTGGTGATCGCGGAGGAGGTGCGCACTACCCTTGATCTCGCAGAGATGATCTTCATTCCCGCCAGGCAGCCGCCGCATAAAATGAAGCGCACGACAACTCCGGCGCAGCATCGCCTGGCTATGCTTGAATTAGCGCTCGCATCGAATCCGCACTTCAGCATCTCGCTCGTCGAGGTGGATCGATCGGGACCGTCGTACCTGGTCGATACGCTGCATATTCTGCGCACGCAGTTGGGAATGAACGTAGAGCTTTCATTTGTTATCGGTTGGGATAGCCTGGAGGAGTTATACACGTGGTACGATCCGTTGGGCATCCTGGCACAACTGGATCACCTGGTCGCGGTGGCGCGGCCCGGATATAGCGAATCCATAGATGAGGATAGGTACAATAGCCTCCTGGAGGCTCGTCTGCCCGGCATTTTGCAGCGGCTGCTCGTTGTTCAGGCACCGCTCCTCGATATCTCCTCTACCGACCTGCGCCAGCGGGTCGCGCAGGGGCGACCGATCAAGTATCAGACGCCGGAAGCAGTAGAGCAGTATATCTCCGAGCATGGTTTATACTTATCGGTAGATAGCAAGGAGTGGAGAACAGGGTAGTTATGCAACCGATGCATTTTGAGTTAGGGGACCGCTTGCGCCTGCGCAAGCAACATCCCTGTGGGAATACGGATTGGGAGGTGGTGCGCCTGGGCGCCGATATCGGCCTGCGCTGTGAGAAGTGTGGCCGACGCGTCCTGTTGCCACGCTCTGAAGTCGAACGGCGCATCAAACAGGTCTTGCCGCGCGCAGTCAAGACCGAGAGTGATCCCTTCGCGGATGAGGAATAGTCTTTCTCCGTGAAGGGAGCATAGCGCAAGAGGCGGTATCTGCGCAGAGACGCGTAGCGGGTTGGCAGGGATTGCTAGGTACGATACAAAAAGGAGACGGATAATGACGGTCAATCGCAGCGGGGGATTTCTCACGCTATTGAAAAAGAGAAACTTTCTGCGCATCTGGCTGGCTCAGCTCATCTCCATGACCATGCTCAATGCGTCGAACTACGCACTGCTCATCCTGATAGAGACCGCGACACATTCGACGACGCTGGTCGGCCTCGCGATTATCTGCTTCAGCGTTCCCGCCGTGATCCTGGGCGGCCCCGCCGGCGTCTTCGTAGACCATATGAACAAGCGCCGCGTACTGTGGGCCAGCAACTGCCTGCGCGCCATCGCAACGCTTATTTTTATGGGCGTGCTGCTCATCAACCACAATCTCCTGCTGCCTGCTTACCTGCTGACCTTCCTGATCTCGTCGATCGGACAGTTTTTTACACCCGCCGAGGGGTCCGCCATTCCGTTGCTGGTCAGTGAAGAAGAATTGATGCCCGCACTCTCGTTGTTCAATATCACTTTTATGCTCTCGCAGGCGTTGGGCTTTATTCTCTTCGCGCCCATTCTGCTGAGTTTCCTGCCCACGTTCCACATCTCTATTCTGGTCTTCGACCCTATCGTACAGTTGTACGGACTCATCGCCGTGTTCTATCTCGTCTGTGCGCTGCTGATCGTGCAGATACCGAAAACCAGCTTCAGAGAACAAGCGAAGCGCAGGACTGCAACGCTCACGACCGAGACCATGGGCATTCTCAACAACGTATGGACCGAGATGTACCAGGGCTGGAGTTTCGTGCGCCGCAACAAAGCGCTCTTCCTGGCAGTCGTCCAGCTCTCATTCGCGGGCATATTGATGCTCGTCATTAGCCAGCTCGCCACGCCGATCGTCACACAACTGCTCGGACTGCCGGCTACCGCGATGGCGTTTATCTTCGCGCCAGCAGGGATTGGACTCGTTGCCGGATCGGTCCTGATGCCGCACATCACACGCCGTACGGGGAAATCGCGCGCCATCCTGATTGGCGTGATCATGCTGACGGTCGCAACGATGCTACTGCCTCTGGTCACGCTGCTGGCCCACGCCTTGCAGCCGCAGGGCTGGAACGGTAATCCAGTTCTCCTGATCGTTGTTGCGCTGATCATGTGCGCGGCTGGTTTTGCGCTCGACTTCATCAACATCCCGGCCCTGACCGCCGTCCAGGAACTGACACCGGAATGGATCAAGGGGCGCGTGCTGGCCCTGCAACTGGTGCTCTATAACGCCTGCTCGATCCCCATCATCCTGTTCATCGGCGTTTTCGCAGACATCTTCGGGCTCGACCGCGTGCTCTACCTGATGTCCGTCTGCGAGATCGCTTTTGGCGCATGGGGCATCTATTACCATCGCAAGCACAAACAACAGATTAGCGGTGACGAGGAGGCCGCAGACGAGCAGAAAGAGCTGGAAAAAATCGCGCCTTGAAGAGTTTATATAATGTGAACCACGCGACGGCGTGCAAGGCGATGGCAAGAATCGCCCTGAAGATAGTAAAGTTAGATATTGACTGAACTGCTTGTAGCGTCTACAATATCTAGAGAGACAAAAAACCAATGGTGAGAGCAGGAATATGACACCCGATAGCAGACTTACGCAACAATTAGCGCCTTATCTGCCATGGATGATCATTATGGCGGTGTTTGTGCTCTTCATATTATTGCGCATCACCCGTAAGGGATTGCGCCAACGTGTGGAAGAGATCGGTTACCGGCTCTTTGGGAGCAAAGGACTACTCGTCTGGTTCTGGCTCAATGCGCCGGGCGTCATTCTGCACGAGACGAGCCACGCGATCGCTGTTCTGCTGTTCAGCCCCTTCGGTTTTCGCATCACCAGCGTGACCTTCTTTCGCATCAAGCCAACGGCACAGCGCGATGGGCGCGGACACGTCATACGCAGCGGGAATCGTCAATCGCTGCAACTGGGTGAGGTGCAGTACGTCCGGCCCGAGGGACGCTTTATGAGCTACATCGGCGATGGATTGAGTGGCGTCGCCCCGCTCTTCGGCGGCATCGCGGCGTTCACGTTCCTCTACTGGGTGGCGACGGGCTATAGCCTATGGGATTTTCCGCTCGATGTCCATCAACATCTCCAGCTCCTGCGTCCCGGCTGGCCGCTATGGACGCTGATCTTCGCCCCCTACCTGATCCTTACCGTCACTTCGGAGCTCTGGCCGAGCTCGCAGGACTGGAAGGGCGCGCGCCGCTTCGTCGCTGGCCTCGCGGCCATTCTCATCCTGGCCCTGCTGGCCTTCTGGTACTTCCACCACATCAATCAGACGGAGCTGCTGACCGTCGGCGCGTTCGTTGCCTCGCGCATCAACTTTGCGCTGCTGGTCCTGCTCGGACTCGATACCGTCTTCCTGATCGTCGCCGAGGTACTGGTGCGGGCGCTACGGCGCTGACCGCTATCTCCACCTGCTGACGGAATAGATAGACGAACTTCGTTTGAAATTCTACTTCTTCTATGCTACTATGCCACTATAGAAATGAGTAAGGAGGAGGAAGAGCGCTTCATGAGTTCCACCATGGAAAGCAGGGCAGCTATGAGTACGACCCCATCATTTGTCACCGCCGCCGATCATGTCGCAGGACCAGGACAGGGCAACTGGACGTATGAGGACTATGCCGCTATTCCAGATGACGGGAAGCGCTACGAAGTTGTGGATGGAGTGCTTTTTATGACGCCCGCCCCCGATATAGAGCACCAGGAGATAGTTGGCGAGATCTTCGCCCACCTGCGTGATTACATAAAACTCACAGGTATGGGAAAGGTGTTTGTGGCTCCGGTCGATGTCAGGCTCAATGCCAGAACGATCGTTCAGCCCGATGTACTGGTGATCCTTAACGCACATCTTGAGAGGATCGCGGAGAAGCGCATTGTCGGCGCGCCGGATCTCGTGGTTGAAGTCGCCTCACCAGCAACGAAAGAGCACGATCGCGATAAGAAAAGGGCAGCTTACGCGCTTGCAGGTGTCCCCGAGTACTGGATAGTCGATCCAGCGGAACGAAACGTTGAAGTATTCGTTCTGGAAGCTGGAATGTACCACTCGGTCGGTATCTTCCATGGACGGCAGAACATCTCCTCGAAGATTGCGGCGGGCCTTCCAGCATTCGTCGAGCAGTTTTTTCCGTGAAGAACCTTTCTTTTCATTATTAATTAAGCACACACATAAGTCCTTCACCAGAGGCACACAAAGCATAGCGCAAAGATGAGATAGCGATTATTCTTAGTATAAGAGGTTATTGCTGACCTTCACTACTATAGCAAGGAGAGCATGCTCCATTGAAAACTATTTTAAAATACTGGCTCCTGGTCGCTATCATTATCACTGGACTATGTGGGATTAGCTACGCGGCAATTCAGCAAGTGATCAGGCAATCCGCCAATGATCCACAGATTCAGATGGCCGAGGATGCGGCGTCAAAGCTGGCGGACGGACAACCAGTGCAGCTCGTTGTGCCTGCTGAGGAGGTCGATATAGCTAACAGCCTGGCTCCCTACCTGATCGTATTCGATGCGCATGGAAAACCTATCGCCGCCTCCGCGCAGTTGGACGGCCAGACGCCAACGATCCCCGCTGGCATCTTCGACTATGTGAAACAGAACGGCGAAGACCGCTTGACGTGGCAGCCGCAGACAGGGATACGCAGCGCGATTGTCGTGACGCAATTCAAGGGGACAACTTCAGGTTTTGTGCTCGCGGGCCGCTCCCTGCGCGAGGTTGAGAAGCGCGAGGATAGCCTTGAGCAGATTCTCGGACTCGGCAGCATCGTTCTGCTCGTCGTGACCTTCCTGGCAACGGTCTTGTTCTTCGGAAAACTACCGCTATACAAACCAGACATGCCGGGAAGAGACTGACGCCCTCGCAGGGTCAGTAGGGATGGGGCTTGCGCTCAATACCATTGACTTCACGATGTCGGCAGGAGGGACAAGGGGTGGCGGCGCGGCAGGGAGGGGGCCTTGCGCTTGTCCTCTCGCCAGCCCCTGAACTCATGAAGTGAAATGTATTGTGCCTTGCGCTACCAATCAAATTTGTCGATTAAGAAGGTGCGACTGTAGTGCAGCAGCACGGGGCTGCCGTGCGGACAGACGGCGGGTGCGGAGACAGAGGCCAGAGCTTTGAGCAGCGTTGTCTGCTCGCCTGCACTTAGTTCGCGACCACGGCGCAATGCTGAACGGCAGGCGAGGCCGATCAAGAGGTGATCTTCCCAGTCGGGACTATCCTCGGCGGCGATGCCTGCCAGCTCATGCAGGTGCGCCGCCAGTTGCTCGTTGCCTTCGCCGGCGGGAACCGAGCGTATCAGGAAGCTGCGCCCGCCGAACCGTTCGCATTCCAGGCCAAGGCCGCGCAGCATGGGCAGGCGCTGCTCCAGCAGATCGGCCTGGTAGCGCTTCATCTCGACGATGACGGGTTCCAGCAAGAGATGAGCGTCGACAGCCTCTGCGCCGCCTGCATAGGTGCGACGCAGGTGTTCGTAGATGACGCGCTCGTGTGCTCTGTGCTGGTCGACCAGGTAGAGGCCACCATCGGGCGCCTCAGCCAGGATGACGGCCTGCTGCAATTGGGCGAGCGGACGCAGATGGGCAATGATCTCCGCTGTTCCCGGCGATGCCTGGCCGGCCCTGTACCCTTCCGCTGACTCGGCAATGTGCAAGCCGCGCCGACGCGGACCAGGGAGACGGCGCTGATTCGCCAGCATAGGACCGGGAAAGTCCACCGCTTCAGGCAGCGCTGGACTACGCTCCAACACCGCGCGCACCGTCTGCGTTAGCGCCGCCACCACCAGCTCCTCGTGTTCGAGCTGCACCTCTGTTTTGGTGGGATGGACGTTGGCATCCAGTTCGCCCGGCGGCAGGTCAATGTAGAGGACCAGCAGCGGGTGTTTTCCTTTGGGCAGCAGGCCACGATAGCCCTGCTCCAGCGCCTCCTGCAAAGGCTTCGATTGTACCCAGCGACCATTCACAAAGAGCGTGACATACTGGCGAGTGCCCTGCGCCAGGACGCGATTGCCGATGTAGCCGCGTATGGCGTAGTGCGCACCATCGCTGACATCTACGGGATGGAGCATCTCGTGCAGCGGGAGATGATAGAGCTCGGCCAGGGCCACGGCCAGATCGCCTGAGCCGCCAGTCTGCAGCGCAGTATGCTCGTCGATAGTTAGATTGAAACGCACGGATGGATAGCCCACGGCATAGCGACGCAACAACTGCACAACGTGGCCATTCTCCGTACGCGCGCCACGCATAAACTTGAGGCGCGCAGGCACATTATAGAAGAGATCGCGCACCGTCACCGTCGTACCGTGCAGGCGCGCGCGGCGTCCGCGCTGGATGATCTCGCCGCCGCGCAGGGTCAGTTGCAGGGCCGGGTGCTCCTGACCATCCGTCTCGGTCTCGATGGCGCGACTGACCAGGACCACTTCGGAGACCGCCGCGATGCTGGCGAGCGCCTCGCCGCGAAAACCGAGCGTATGCAGACGGCCCAGATCCTCAACGGCACGAATCTTGCTGGTAGTGTGGCGTTGGGAAACACGTTCCAGTTCGTCCTCTGGAATGCCGTACCCATCGTCGGTGACACGAACAAGGTGCAGGCCGCCGCCGCGCAGTTCGACGCGGATATCCCGCGCCCCGGCGTCCAGGGCGTTCTCCACCAGTTCTTTGACCACCGACGCGGGACGCTCGATCACCTCACCAGCCGCTATCCGTTCCGCGACCTCCTGCGGCAACGCCAGTAGCGGCGTCCTCTGTAACTCTGTACCTGAAAGCATGGAAGAACTCATTAGCCAGCTCACCTCTTCACGCGCTGCTTTTGCAGCAGAAACAACAGGTTAAGTGCGTCCAGCGGAGTGATGGCGCAGAGGTCGATCGCGTTCAGGTCAGGTTCGGCGCATTGTTCCAGCGTCGAAGCGACCATACGGGCCTCGTCGCTCTGCCATTGATAGCGTCCGTTCGCCTCGGTCACCGCGACGCCATCGCCGTTATGACTACGGAGCGTATATTCACCGATGGTCAGATCCTGGCCCATGCGCGCAAAGATATTTTGCCTCTCTTCGCCCTGCCGTCCATGCTCCAGATGGCGCAGGACCTCTTCCGCGCGCTGCACAATACTGGGAGGCATGCCAGCGAGCTTCGCTACGTGCACGCCGTAGCTGCGCCCGATGCTGCCCGGCACCACGCGATGCAGGAAGACAACGTTCTCCTGCTCATCGTCGCTGATCGACATCGTACTGACGCTGAGACGTGGCAATTCGTCGGCCATCGAGGCCAGCTCGTGATAGTGGGTCGCGAAGAGCGTACGGGCGCCCGTTTCATCGTGCAGGTATTCGACGACCGAGCGCGCAATAGCGAGGCCATCGTAGGTGCTGGTGCCGCGCCCGATCTCGTCGAGGATAATCAGGCTATGCTTCGTCGCGTGAAGCAGGATCGTCGCCGTCTCCTCCATCTCGACCATAAAAGTGCTCTTGCCCGATGCGATATCGTCTTCCGCGCCCACCCGTGTAAAGATGCGATCGACCAGGCCGATACGCGCCTTGCGAGCCGGTACGAAGCTGCCGATCTGCGCCAACAGGGCGATCAGTGCAACCTGGCGCAGGTAGGTCGATTTCCCCGCCATATTCGGTCCCGTGAGCAACATAACGCGCGTCCCCTCGTCGGCCTCAAGCAGCGCGTCGTTGGGGATAAAGGCGTCGCCGTCGAGGCTATACTCGACCACCGGATGGCGTCCGCCGACGATATCGAGCGCGCTGCCATGCTCCAACGTCGGACGCACGTAGCCCTGATGTGCGGCGACCCCGGCAAAGCTCAGGAGCACATCGATACGCGCAACGGCGGTCGCGGTGCGCACCAGTTGTGGATAGAAGACACTCAACTGGCGTAGCAGATCGACATAGAGGCTGCGCTCCATCTCCTCGATACGCTCGACAGCGCTGAGGATGCGCGCCTCGTGTTCCTTCAGTTCGGGCGTGATGAAGCGCTCGGCGTTGACCAGCGTCTGCTTGCGCATATAATCGGAAGGGACCAGCCTGACGTTGGCGTTAGTGACCTCGATATAGTAGCCAAAGACCTTGTTGAAGCCGACCTTGAGCGTCTTGATGCCGGTACGCTCGCGTTCGCGGGCCTCCAGCGAGACCATCCAGCGACGCGAGTCGCGGATGGAGGCAAAGAGTTCGTCAAGCTCGGCGTGGAAACCGGGACGGATCACACGGCCATCGTCGCCCTCCTCGTCTTCTTCGCCCTGACGCATCAATGCCCGGCGGACCAGATCCGTCGCCTCGGAACAGGGATCAAGCTCCTCCGCAAGCCCATGGAGCAGACGGGCGTCACAGCCAAGTAGAAGGTTACGCAGTTGGGGCATCCCGTCCAGGTAGTCGCACAGGCCCAGCACCTCGCTGCGGACGGCGCTTCCCTGGCGGATGCGACCCGCGATTCGCTCCAGATCGCCCAGCCCCTGCAGACACATCGTAAAGCGGCTGCGCAGGGCGGGACTCTCGTAGAGCTCTTCGACGCCGGCCAGCCGCGCATCGAGTTCGCTCAGGTCCAGCAACGGCTGCGTGATCGTCTTACGCAGGTTGCGCGCACCCATCGGCGTGAGCGTGCGGTCTAGCACACTCAGCAGGCTCCCCTGAACGGAAGCGTTACGCGTCCCCTGCAATAGTTCGAGGTTGCGCTGGGTGTGCGCGTCGAGGACCATATAGCTATTCGTACGGTAGGAGCGCAGGCCCGTCAGGAGCGAGAGCAGCGCAACATTCATCTTCTCCAGATACGCAATGATCGCACCCGCCGCTGCAATGGCTTGAGGAGCATGTGAGCAGCCATATGCCTCCAACGATTGCACACCGAATTGCTGATACAGGCGCTGCTGGGCGGCCTCGTGTTGGAAGAAATAAGCGGGGCAGGGCGTCAGCGTGATCGTTTTGGAAGGGAATTGATAGGCGTCCTGGTGGCTGCCTTCGGGCAGAAGGCATTCAACCGGGGCGAGGCGCTGCAGCTCGGCGTCCAGGGCGACCGGCAGTTCGTCGGGTGTAAACCAGGTTACGGTAAACTCGCCCGTGCTCACATCGACGGCGGCCAGGCCGGTCTGCGCGCGACCCGGTGCGATTGCGACCAGGTAGTTGTTCTGGCGTACGGGTAGCAGATTGGGTTCCGAGAGCGTACCAGCCGTCAGGATGCGCGTCACGGCGCGATCGACGACGCCCTTTCCGGTCTCCCCAACCTGTTCACAGATCGCAACTTTGTAACCACGATGCACTAGTTTGCCCACGTAGTTATCGAGGGCATGCAGTGGGATGCCCGCCAATGGGATACGCTCGCCTGTATTGGCACCGCTGCCACGACTGGTCAGCACGATCTGCAGTTCGCGGGCAGTGACGCGCGCATCCTCGTCGAACGTCTCGTAAAAATCCCCCATCTGGTATAAAAGTATAGCGTCCGGATATTGACTTTTGATCTGCAAGTACTGTCTACGTGCGGGCGTCGACATGGGCCATTCCGTTCTCTAAACTATAGACATTTGGGACAGCGCCCAAACCTCGCCTTTAGTTCCTACTTCAACGAGAGCAGTTTCACCTGTCCCATTGGACAAGCCAGCGCTTCTCTCTCCATAGGCGTTTTGAGTGTCGATGGAACTCATCGCCACCTTCTTTATGTTTTGCGCGGCATTGTAGTCACGATCGGTGACCGCGCCGCAATCCTGGCAGACGAACACCCGATCCGCCAGAGTAAGTGTCTCATTCCTCCACTCACAATGACTACAGAGTTGAGATGAGGGAGAGAAGCGATCGATCACGACAAGATGGACGCCATACCAGTTTGCCTTGTACTCAAGCTGCCGCCTGATCTCGCCAAAGTTGCTATCACTGATAGCTTGCGCTAAGCAATGGTTCTTGAGCATGCCAGCTACATGGAGATCTTCAATCGCTATCAGGCTGTGGTTTTTAACCAGATAGCTCGTCAGTTTGTGGCTGGCATCCTTGCGAATGTTGGCAATACGGGCATGTGTTTTCGCAATCTGCTTACAGCTCTTAGATCGGTTCTTACTGCCTTTCTTGCGTCGTGACTTCTGCTTTTCTAGCCGCCTCAATTTCTTCAAGGAATGTTTCAAGGCGCGCGGGTTCTCAAAGGTTGTCCCATCCGAACAAGTCGCAAGCGTCTTAATGCCCAGGTCTACGCCGATAGCCGTTGTCGCGGTCTTCTGATCCGCCAGCCTGAGCCGAAGGCTAGAAGCGGCAGCTTCGTTGGCTGGCGGAATAAGGGTGGGTGCTGGTTTCTCCTGTTCCTCTTCGACCTGAATACTGACAAACCAGCGACCCGCCTGCTCACTGACAGTAGCACTCAGTACCTTCGCGTCAGTGGGAATGTACTGTTTCTCATACAAGCGCACAATGCCCAGACGCGGCAATTGGACGCTGTTCTCAAAGACCTTGATGAAGCCTGTCAAGCGAAATGATCCGATCCCCTTGCTCTTCTTCTTGAAGGTCGGAAATCCCAGCTTGCCTTTCCATTTGCCCAGGCGTTTGAGTTTGCACCTCTGGTAGAAGTTCTTATACGCCTTTTCCAGGTCTCGAAGTGCCTCTTGGGGAGCGCACTTACTTACCTCATACATCCAGGGGTAGTCTGTTTGTTTGAGCTTGTTCAAGTCCCGATGCAGATCAATAGCGGTCGGGCGTTTGCCAGTAGCACGATAGACCTCAACGGACTGGGCAATTCCCCAATTATAGGCGAAACGGGCTACTCCTGCATGCTTCAAACAGGCCGTGCGTTGCTCGTTATTCACGTCCAGTTCGGTCTTGTAGCCGCGTACTACCTTCATTCTGCATCCTCTTTCTGTTTCATGACCTACTCCACACACTGTTTGATCTTTTCTGCACGCCGTTTTGACGTTCTCCGTCCGCAGGTAAATACGGCCTGCCAGCTTTCCACCACCAGAAAGCTGTCTTGTAGCTGACGCCCATGTATTTTGCGTAATGACTTCATCTCATGAGGATAAAATAGCATATAAGTCACGAAACGTGAACACTTTGTTTAGCTATGTAATTCCCTCTATCGTCTCAAACTTTACATGCCGGAATTGAACACCTGTACTTTACTCTACACTCTCTGTTTTCCGGTTGGCTTCTCAGGCGGCTTCACTGGTTATTTTGCGCGCTGTGCTTGTAGTATTCAGTTCTTTTTCCTGTCTGCATTTCCGGTATTCTACAGGAATAAAACCAGGAGTTTTGTACAGGTGTTCAAGGGCATTTCTGTTCTATTATAGCAGATAGCTTCTCGTGTGGCTACTGAACTAGAGCTCGGTTCGTGTTGGAATTCCTGTCTTCTTCTTTTTCTTTTTGTTCTCTGAGTGCTTCCTTGTATCTTGTGAATAACGGGTTGCCTGTGTCTTTTACTTCTAGTTTGAAGAGCCTTTTTCCTGGTACTGGTGTTGGTAACTCGGGGATGCCCATTTTTCTTAGGAGTCTGATCCCGTCTGGTTTGTGGCTTCTTGCTGTTATG
>DAOTTD010000017.1:0-3019 GCA_034438015.1 Ktedonobacteraceae bacterium
GCAGGGTCTGTGAATTATTGCTGGGGCGAAGCTCTGGAAAGCAAGAGGTCGAAAGCTCTGCGAGGATGGTAGGAAAAGAAGCGACGCGAAGCAGCGATGTGAGAAGACCCAGAGCGATGAATAAGAGTAATAGCCAGGTTGCGGCAGGCAGCCAGAATCTGAGGAGCGTGGCCTGTGCAGATGCGGGAGCGATCTTCGGCAAAGGTGACATCACGCACATAGTGCAGGCTGTTTTCAATGCTCCAGTGCCCACGGCTCAGTTCCAACAAACGCAGCGGTGCAGGCTGTCCCGATGGCAAGATGCAGATGAGGTAAACGACTTGGACAGTGGTTGTTCCCTTTTCAGTGCGAGTACGAGTCAGTTGGGCGACATGAGTGATTCCAGGCCAATTGGCTTGCAAATAGGAACAAAGTTCCTGACTCACTCTGATCACGCGGTGCTCCACACGACCACGATGGCGATCCAGGGTTTCAGCCTGCTGCAAGTGAGCATGCGGATCAGCGAAATAGGTAGTCAGATCGGCTTGCAGCGTAGGTTCGTTGCCTTTGACCACAAAGAGAGGATACGCTTGCTTTGAACGCAGAAGGTGCCACAACTGGCGATGAGAGTGCAGCGCATCAAAGGTACAGACCCGTCCACCAATGGGGAGGGTGGGAAGGAGTTTTCGGGCTTCTGGAATCTCATTGGTTTTTTCGCCCACCGCCAGTTCGGCCCAGACTTCTTTGCTCTGATGCGTGAAGCAGGAAAGCAGATGGGATATGGCAACGATTCGATCAAAAATGGGCCATTTGATAGAATGTAGTGGCCGACTTCGGCCCGCAGACGAAATATACAATGCGAACGAGAGCGGTGGATCGTACCTCGCATCGAGAGCATCGAGAGAAGGAAGTGCGCTTGGTGCTCGCGACCTGGGAAACGGAGACGCGTTACAGCTGGAAATGATAGCAAGCGGCCAGAGCGGTTTTCACCTGATCCCGGTAGGGCCAGTCCTGGTGAAACGTATGAGACGCCACCAGCACACGCGCAATATGGTACATCTCATGCTGATCAGCTCCAAAGATACGTGATTCGTCAAACAGGATTTTATGGGTCATAGTGACCACGAGCATCCCAGCCTGGGTCGCATCCCGCAGTGTGACTCCCTCCTCTGCCATCTGGACGAGAAGCCGTTCCTCAACCTCCCCAGCCACAAAAAGGATATGTTCGTCAGGGATGTTCGGGCATAGGTCCGGGTGACCAGGTGACATCGCCGCTTCCATCTGCTCGCGGGTGTACGGCCAGGTGATGGTGAAATCGTAGCCCTGTGCCAATGTTTGCGCAAGTTCTACCATCTCCTTATGCGGAATCGGCAGTTCTGGCGGCTGAAGCAATGCATAGATCGCCTGCACCATGAGCAGCAAGGCTTCGAGGGCATTCTTCGCCGGTTTCTCTGCCAGCCAGCGGGTGACCTCCGGTTCCACGCGCTGTGCAAGGGTGTCAACCTCCGCTTTCGTCAAAGAAATCATCCTGACGGTTGTTCCAGGTGGGAGCTGACCAGCCACTTCTGGCGGAATCTGATAGCTGAATGCACGCCGTCCAGCTCGCTTTTTGACAACAGTGAGACCCTGCTTTCCTCTGTCTCGATCTTTCTGTTTCCTCATCAGACTTATTCCTTTCGTATTGCCAATGTCTCTCCCCCTCAATCTGCAACGACTTCTTGAACCTCCTCAGCACCGAAGAGGGGTACATCAAAATCGAGCGGAAGCGGCCTACGCGTACGATCTAACGCAAAGCGCCCAAAGCGGATAATGTGCTGTGTAATATAGGGACTCAGTGCCGCAACCGCCTCTGGGTGAATGACATACCCTTCTTTGCTGAGCTCACTGAGGATCTTGGTGATCACCACCGTATTTACTAGAATCACGGCATTTGCCAGGAGGTGATTGTACTTGATATACTTGCGTTGCTCTGCTCGATGGTTGGTCGGGATCACCCCCATATTACCAAAAGCAAGCCACTGCACTAAATGATTGAACGCCTCGCTCTTGTTCGTTGCCTGTTGAATCGTCGCTCGGAGCTCAGGGTCAGCCAGGTATTGTAAAAGGAAGCCTGTTCTCACCACACGTCCCAATTCTCTGAATGCTTGATACAAACGGTTCTTATGGCTGTAGGAACTCAACTTGCGCAAGATCGTCGAAGCGGTCATCCTCCCGGTTTTGATCGACAACGCAATGCGCAGCATATCGGGTAGGTGGGTGGCAATCAGATCCCAATCCACTGTTCCCTGGAACAACTCGTCAATATGGACATAGGAACTGGTTGTGTCAGGCCGGTAGAGTGTCAGGTCTTTGAGATTGCGAATCCGGGGCATCAACCGAATCCCTAACAGGTGCGCAAGGCCAAACACGACGGTATTCTGTGCCTGGGTATCGCCGCTCACTTCGTTGGGCTTCATTTCAGATTGGTTGCTCATCAGCCCGTCGAGAATATACACCGCCTCCCAGACCGAGCACGGAATAAAGCGACTAAAAAGGGCAATGTAGGTGTCACTGACATGATAGTACGCGATCCCTCCGTAGCCCCCATACCTTATGTGATATTCTGCCAGCAAGTTTTGGACATAGATCTCCCATTTGGTCCCATCTGCTGAGGCTCGTTTGGCGCTGCCCCACCGCCTGGGCAACTCGAAGCGGGCATACGCATTGGTCAGACGAGTAATCGCTCGTTCCAAATTCTCCTCCGTGATGTGGCGTTGATGAATCCAGGCAATCTGCCGTCGGTCACTATCTGGGAGCGAGCGGGCCGTTTCCGAAGGACCCAATTGGGTCCCATAGGCAAAGACTGTGACCAGGTAGCGTTCGATCGCATCTTCCAGTTTCGTTTCCAATCCCGAAATGGGTCCGAAATCCTGACACCAATCCAACCAGAACTGCGTATCGGAGAGGATATCCAGCAGGCTGAACGGCTTCAATCGTTCCGCAAGGATGGCTTCGAGTTCCTTGAGTCCTGGAGGCGTGCGCTTTTTCTTGGGTTTGTGAA
>DAOTTD010000018.1:0-12579 GCA_034438015.1 Ktedonobacteraceae bacterium
ATAGAAAGGACAAGAAGAAGAACAATCAAGGACAACAGATGGGTCGTCTGAAGAAACCGAAGATGATGAAAAGCGGCACAAACTCTCAGCATACCACAGCTGGGATCAGCGAGGTTGCGTAAGATCCGAAGAACCTATCACCTCATCTGTGTCAGAGCCGATTTATGAGCTAGACGACAGGTGCATCAATTCTTTGGCCTTCTGTTCTGCTGGTCCGATGATCTGTACGTGGAGAGAGGCGAGCAGTTCAGCCGTCTCCTGGTAGCGAAACGTTGGCAGGACCCAATGATACCGGCGTCTTAAGTCCTCAAACATGGCAAATTCGCGTCTCTCCACAGTTTCACCATCAAGCAGCAGTGGCTTGCTCGAAAGCAGCGGTTGGATCGGGACGATCGTGTGAGGGATGATCGTTGCGACTTCATGTGGAGCGCTGCTTGGGTCAGTGAGATCAACGATAATGAAGCGAGCAAGATGTGCGAGAGTACTGACGGTTTCTGTCAGATCACGGCTTGCTGGTTTCTCAACATCGAAGAGCACTGGCAAATAGTTGTTCTTCCGTAGCTCGTCTCTGAGGGCGTCCAAGATGGCTTTGCGTTCAGGAGTGAAGCGTCCAAGAATCAGAACCACCTTCGAGGTAATCGTATCAATCACATGACGAATTTTCTGGTTGTTAAGCAACAAGTAAATAAATTGGGCAACCTCCAGATGATCGACCGTGATCGTATTTTGCGAAAGACGTGTAATGACCAGATTAGATTGGAGAGTATTCTCTAATCTGACATCCCAGGCTGCTATCGCGTAAATAAAGCATCCAGTCAGATTTGCTCCACTGAGGTTGGCTCCCGTGAGAATAGCCCACGGGTTGCGCAACGAGATAAGCTCAGGCAAAATTGGAGAGAAGGAACTTTGCCGTGTAGTCTCATCGGAAAGAGGCAGAGATGACGGTTCCATCATTGAGCGAGATCGATAAAGAGAGCGCTGCTCCGTTCGATCCTTTTGAGGAATGTCAGAAGATGTGGAGTCAGGCGTTAGGCCGTGGCAAGCAAATCAAAGCCAAAGGCGGAAGCAAATGTGGCAGGCAGTCCGTGAAGCGTGACGACCAGTCGGGGAGCGTCCGATGGACGAGCGTTGCGCGCCAGGCGCAGCTCCCAGGAGAGACGCCAATGTGCGCGCTCCGCTCGCGTCAACAGTTTCTCCGTGGGCGCTTGTGCAAGTGATGGCGAGAGCTGAGAGGAGCTTTCCAGGCAGATGGTTTGGCTGCGGATCACTTTGAGCCAGGTCCGTCGGATGCCACAGCGTGACCAGTCGCGCCACAGCACCGGAGCAGAAGGAGGTGCTGCGAGGATCGTGTCAGGAAGGGGCGAGGCATCCGAGAGAGAGGAGGAGAGCGGCCACAACACGGCACTCACGCGTCGTGGTTTGAGCGTCGTACTGCTTTCTTGACACTGTGCTCGCAAGGGACAGGAACGGCAATGACCGATGCGCGCCGCATACAAGATCCGTAGGGAGCCATCGTGCTCGCGACGCCGTTCCTGGAGATAGAGCGAGTGGTTGGCAGGGCAACGCAGGGTGCCATCGGGTTGCGGGGTAAATGCGGAACCAGGGAAACCATGCGTGAAAGAGGGGCGCGCGAATCTCGGCGGGCCATAGGTGATCGCAGGCGTGGGCGCTTCCGCCAGTGCAGGCTCATCAGTTGAGACCGGGTTCATCTCACCTGCGGGAGCAAATTCGGTGGTGCGCAGGGCGTCAGGAGAAAGCGCTTGCCCTAACTCCAGGCGGAGGTTCCAAATCCATTGCGCGATGATCTGGGCAAACTCCTGACCGCATGGAGTATGAGAATACCAGCGATCCGCATCTTGCTCGTCGTCTTCATCAGCCAGCACGGTCTCAAACGAGCCACGATGCAGGTAGAGGTCAAGCACGTCTGAGGCCGTAAAGGCTGGCGAGGGAAGCGTGCTGACAAACAGTTCGTAGACCGTCCCATCGCGCTCGGTGCCAACGGTGGGAGAAGCACCAGTGGCAGCATGGGTAGCAACCACCAGGCGCACCTGGGGACCAGTTGGCGTCAAGGGAACAGACACACAATCGTAGAGTGCCCGCGTCATGCCGCTTTCCGGATGGGTGCTCACCTGATCTGGAGCACCCACCAGCCGTTGGTGGACGATCTCCAGATCCAGCAGATGGTACGCACGACTTCTCGCGATCACGGAAAGGCTCGCCGAGAGGACATCGAGGAGGGGAGCGGCATCACCATACAAGCCATCTAACCGCATGAGGATGGAGGTGGGAGGAAACCCGAACTTGGTAGCGTAGCTTGTGATAACCTGGGTGGCTCGTCGCAATTCGCCCCGGTAATCCCCATTGCTAGGTCCGCCAAACGTGCCCAAAAACTGATGCGTATGTGTCTGGAGAATCACTGTCCGGGTACGAACCATTTC
Organism: Ktedonobacteraceae bacterium; assembly: GCA_034438015.1. Classification (GTDB taxonomy): domain Bacteria; phylum Chloroflexota; class Ktedonobacteria; order Ktedonobacterales; family Ktedonobacteraceae; genus JACDAE01. The sequence continues at coordinate 2,439 of DAOTTD010000018.1, forward strand.
TCCCCGCTTGCGCCCTTGATAGCCTGGAGCACACACCTGATCAAACCGGCGATGGGGAGCAGGCAAGGTATCCGTTTGCGGCAATGCACGTTGCCGGGCGGCTTGTCGGGTTCCGTCTACGTCGATGACCAGCCACTGCTCGCCTGTCCGGTCGAACAAGCCCCCAGGAGAAGGAAATGGCTTCCGTGCAAGCAGATCCTTTTGAAAGAGCGCTCGGAGGGCTTCCACGGAAGCTTGATCGAGGGCAGCAAGAAAACGAGACAGGGTGGAGCGATGAGGCAACCGATCTCGGCCAAACAAGGCCATGAACGATGAAGCAAACGGAGCAAGCCGTTCGTAAAAGGCCAACAGCGTTGGTTCGCCCGAGAGGGCATACCCGATGAGCACCACGGCAAAATCGATGAGGTCGTAGTGTCCAAAGCGTGCGCGGGCAAAGCGCACCCGTTCTTGAATAGCTTGCAGGATACCAGTGTGCGAGAGCACGCGCGCAAAGACTGCCGCTTCTCCCAACCAGGAAGGCATGGCAGGCTTCGATTCCGGTGTGATCTGGACAGTGACTGTCGCAGGTGGTGTACCCAGGATGGGACCTCCTTCATGATTTTGGGTCAGAGTGTTAGGTACGACACCTCGCCAAGTGATGATTGAAACCCCTGGTGTCCATGTGGGCGGGATGTCGAGCGAAAATCGGATCATTGGGTGAGTGAACTCTTCTTCGCGCAAGAGAGCCGCGTCAGCTACAGCGTTCTCACATCCCTGCTCGACATCACGCTCACATGGACAGATGCGTTCCGGGAAAACGCGCACGTCGGAGGTCGCTCGCTCCCGGCCTTCCGCACTTCTCGGTTTTGAGGTATGAGCTTGATCCCGGCATCGGGGGTGGCTCATACCCAACACATCAGATCTTATCTGGTTCCCACGCCAAGCAGTGTTTCAGCGGAGACGACAAGACCCTGTGGCCCCTCAAACTGGCTCAACACCTGTCGTACCTCCTCCATTAACCGCTGTTGGTCAGGCTCACTCAGCCGCCCGATCATACTTGCCACCAGCATCCTTCTGCTCTCTAGATATGCTTCAACCGATGCGAAGTGGAGCTGGAGCGGGATGGCTTGAATCGCGACATCACGAAAACCAGCGTCGGCAAGTGCCTGCTCGAAGCGCCTGGGGTCCGACAGGGAAAAGGGACCGGGGGAAAAACAGGCGTTGGAAGAAGATGCTCCGGTGTATTTTGCGATCGCGGCAAGCGGCAGCGCATGCAAGGGATTGCGTTCAGGGGCTGACCAGACCAGGGCAGTGAGGCTCCTGCCGGGTTTCAGCACTCGATGGATTTCGCTCAAGGCCTGGCCGAGCCTGGGTACTAACATCATCAACCCATTGCGGCAGATGGCTGCATCGAAGGTTTCATCGTCCAGATCAAGCTGCCCGGCATCCATCACCTGTGTGCGGATATTGGTGAGTTGCTCAAGCTCGGCGCGACTGGCTGCCACCTGAAGCATTTCAGCAGAGATATCGGTTGCCAGGACCAATCCGGTTGGCCCCACTATACGCGCCGCGAGCATGCTCTGGTCACCTGTACCGGCTGCAATGTCCAGAACACGATCTCCCGGCTTGAGTGAAGCTGCCAGGAGCATTTGTCGGGTCGCTTCTTCCATACTCTGCTGTCGTTGTTCGGTTTCCTGCTGCCAGTGCCCCGCCACTTCTGATGAATGCCGTTGTGGCACTGGTTGACTCTGTTCCTGTGACATATGTTTTCTCCTTCTTTTCTCACTTTGCTGTCAGGATGTGGGTTAAGCCGTTCCAAGCATGGTGTGGAAACGCTTCACACAGCTATCACAAATGAAGGTGCTGGACGAGGGTACGCTCCTTTCTGCAATGCCGATCTCTGTCGGGAAGAGGCGGGAAACCTGGGAACCGCTGCGCCCGCAGAAAGAGCAGATCTGATTGGCAGTGGGAGGTACCAGCGCCGTGCGTACCTGTAAGAGGCTGATGCCGAGCGTCCGAAGCAAGCCTGCGCCAATTCCCTCCCCTTCATTCATCAAGCCAAGCAGCAGATGCATCGGGCGTAGCCTCTGCTCTCCCTGGCTCTTCATCTCTTCTCCTGCCAGGACGATCACCTGTTTAGCGCGGGGTGTGAACAGCTTGAGTGCATCGGATGAGACGCTCGCAACCGGTGGAGAGCCGCTGCCCGATTGGCCGTGTTGCGCCTGGCGGTCGAAGATAAACACGATCCCGGCATGAATGCGCTCAGGCGTAATATCCAGCGGAGCGAGAAACGAGGCGAGGCTGCCTTCGCTCGCCAGGCCCCACAGCAGATGTTCGGTGCCGAGCCACCAGTGCGAAAGTGCTAGCATCTCTTCGCGGGCCAGATCGAGCGCCCGGCGGCTCTCTGGTGTCATGAGTTTAGCAAATGAGTCGAAGAGCGATTCTTGTTCTTGCATCCTGTTCCTTTCCATTGTCTCTACCTGTGCCGCACGCCTCAGCGCTCGCAGTTGCAGCACACGGATGTGACCCGCGCTGGTTCCTAACGCCTCGGCAATCTCAGCCGCGCTATACCCCTCCAGGTAGTGCAGGGTCAAAATGCGGCGGTCGCGTTCTGGCAAGAGGCTGAGAAGGTGCTGCACACGCATCTCGGCCTGCTGGGAAGCCTCTGCGGGGTCATCGCGATTGCGCAACTGCTCCTCCAGGCCGTTCAGCGAACGCATCTCGGACTGACTCTGCGCCTGCCAGTGATCGACGATGGTGGTACGAGCCGTCGCGTAGAGCCACCCACGCACGCTGATCTGGCTCTGATCCTCCCTGAGCCAGCGCAGCGCCTTGAGAAAGACCGTGCTCGTGAGATCCTCGGCCAGAGTAGGATCGCCGACCTTGTTGGAGATAAAGCGTTGGAGATCGGCGGCATACGCGCGGTACATCTCCGTCAGCCAGTTCAAGCGATCCTGTCGGCGCTTGTGGTTGGAGAACGGCATTAGCGCTTACGATAGCTCCTTTCTGAGACTCTCAGGTTTTGCACCATAGTATACAGGTAGGCGTTACAACCAAAAATGAGGGAGGTTTTTTTCGATGGAGAGCAGACGATATGTTTTCTCTCACGTCAAGAGCGTGTTGCTAATCCTAGCAAACAAGCTCCCTAAAAGATGTATTCTGTCGGTTTTTTCTCTTACTGTTCAGCTATCAAATCTCATTGCGCATCCCGTGGGAATAGCTCTTCCAAGATCAGTTTCAATGAGTTGGGTTCCCACAAGTTTGGCGTCCGTCAAATTCGCTCGTTTGACAATCGCTTTACTGAGATCAGCGTTGGTAAGGTTCGTTCTCGTGAGATCAGATCTGCTCAGATGTGCCCCGCTGAGGTTGGCTCCTGTAAGATTGGCTCCACTCAGCCGGGCTTGGGTCAGATTCGCATACCGGAGGTCAGTTCTTCTGAGATCCGCCTTCGCAAGGTTCGTTCCGTGTAAGTTAGCATCGCGATGGATAATGTGGCGCAGATCCGCCTTGCTCAGATCTGGTTGGATATCGAAGTGCTCTTGCCTCCACCGATTCCACGTCTCTACCCCTTGCCTGAGCAGATCAAGATGTTCCTGATTTGCCATACGATTCGCCTCCTCGCTCCTCATCTGCTTGTATTCTACCATCAAACATGCTTGTTATAAAGCAGGTAGTGCCTAAGAGCCTTCATTCTTGTGCTTTGCCAGGCACTATTGCCTGCATTGACGTATGAGTTGACTCTAACGCAGATTTCGTAAAAGATGAGCGTATCTCTTTCACTCTTCCAAATTGTTGTGTATAGGCAAATAAAGCACACTTTTAGAAGGGATGAGCCAGAAAAGAGGGAGATGTGGGTTTTTTTGGAGTTTTTGGCCTGTTTGAACGAAAAAGATAATCGCGCCATAAACATCATGCTTTATAGCCTTCGCTCTTGCCAGGCAACGGCTTGTAGCACGCCTTTGGGTATGAATGGTAGAGAGTGACACACCTTGATATACGAAAAAGTACTGTGCAGTTCCAGTAATAAGCATGTTCTTCCAGATACCCATGTATACTGGTATCGAGACATGTCGATCCCGATCTGTCTGCTGGAAAGGAAACAGTAAGATGTACTATCGAACACGTGACTATACCCCTGCTGCAATCCTCATCCTCATTCTTTACTTCATGGGCTGGTTTCCAGAACTCATTTTCAATTTGATTAAGCTACTAATAGCCGCATTTGAAAGTGATGGCTATGACCATGTGGAAGGCTTTGGCTGCTTAGTATGGTTGCTCATCGTCTGTGGTTTTGGCCCTATCGTGGCACTTGGAATTGCATACTTTGGTCTGCTGCACCTCTACTAAATTCTAAATTCTCGTGGTATCATACTTCCATGAGTGCATACCAGACCGACTCCCGCATCGATGAATATATTCAGACGCTCCCTGGCTGGCAGCAGGATATTTGCCGCCAGGTGCGAGATCTGGTGCACGCCGCCGACCCGGAGGTGACCGAGACGATCAAACGCACAAAGCAGCCCTATTTTACGCTCAACGGCAACATCTGCGCGCTGCTGGGAGCGAAGGATCACCTCAACATTTTCATCTACGATCCCACCGTGCCCGATCCCGAGGGCATTATGAACCAGGGACAAGGGAACCTGACAGCACGGGCGATTCAAGTCCGTCAGGACGAAACCATCAACAAGCGCGCCCTTTTGAACCTCTTTCAAGCTATTATCGCCCATAACCGCGCGGGTGGGTGGCGCAAGCTCAAAGGGAGTCAGTAGCGATCCTTCGGCCCGTCTCATGCTCGGGAGTTCGCTGCATCAGCATCCGACCGTGCTGCACCTCAGCTACAGCCAATTGACGCCCAGTGCAGGGGCCTCGATGGTGAGCGCCTGCGGCGAGGTGTCGTGGGAGACGGTATCCAGCCAGGTTCTCTCCCATACCGATGGCGGCATAAGCAGAGCTGAGATGACAGAACTGGCAACACATGACCCCACCAGCCAACCACGTTCAAACCACTAGCGAACCACCTGCCGCTCACATCCTTCATCTGCTATGCTCTCCCACAGCACCTATCGTTCATCTATGGATGTGTTCTCTAGCAGTTTCGCCATCCAAAGGTGACAGAAGAAAATCTTTTATGAGCACAGGGATCAATAAAGAGACGAGCGAATGATGAGTCACTGCTATGGTACGCAGTTTCCATAGCGTGCAAGAGAAGAGCAGTGGCATCATTGGCAGCCTGGCATTTATACCCATACAAGGCGAGGATATGTGAATACAGACGAAAGAAATGATGGATCGCAACGCTTCGCTCCCACTTCCTTTGCTCATGTCATTCTCACTGATGAGATGGGAGTTATCCTTGATCTGTGTAGCGATGCGTTTCTCGGATTAAGCGCGGTGGCAAGACACATATGGATGTACGTAGCCAAAGGTAAAACTCCATTGGAGGTTGCCTCTTTGCTGGCGCGGCGTTATGAGGTTGAGCCTGGGCGGCTGCTTCCTGATGTGTTGCACTTCATCCATATGATGCAAGAGCGAGGATTGCTTGCATGCTGCGACGAGGAGTGGCCAGCGCCGCCCCCGCCCGTCGAGACTATCACGCTTGAAGGATGGGGATCTGATGAAATCGTAGCTCTTCCTCTTGAGATACGAGATGCTCGAGAGTGGCAGGAGCCCGAACGGCGAGAGGCATTCGCCACACTCCAACGGGTCGATGAATTGCTCAAGCAGGTGGGTTTGAAGATGTTTGCGCATGCACTCATGGCCTTGCCAGCTCATAGAATAATCAAAGCCGAGGACGCAGAAGTGCAGCTGGTAGCGGATGCCGTGATGGAGGCCGCCGATTGGCTCCCGTTCAAAGCGGCCTGTCTTCATCAGTGTCTGGCACTTGCCTGGATGCTACGCCGTCGTCATATGCACGTTGAGGTGGTTCTGGGAATGTATACCCATCCTTTTTCCGCGCATGTCTGGTTAGAGAGTGATGGGCATATTGTTCAATGGAAGGCGGGAATGGGATACTCTGCCGATTTCCGGCGGATCGAAGCGATGTCGGTGATCTTTCACACGGGGATGCTGACAGCTCAAGCAGAAGGACAACAAGCATGAGTGGGATCGGTGCGTTCTACGCGATGAATGGTGAGCTTTGTCATCGTGGTCTATTCCAACACATGAGCCTGTCTCTAGCCACCAGAGGAGACGTGACAGGGGTCTGGTCGGAGGGATCGGTAGGGCTGGCAATGACGGTATGGCAGCAGGATCAAACGCCGCACTCTGAGACGCTGCCGTATTGTTGGCAGGCAGGGGACTATCGTCTTGCGGCGGATGTTCGTCTCTCTCAGCGAGAGGCTCTGCGTCAAGTCCTACAGACGCATCAAATACCTTCGAGGGGAGCATCTGATGTCGCGTTGCTTGCCGCAGCGTATCATCTCTGGGGTGAGCGCTGCGTCGAGCATCTGCAGGGCGATTTCGCGTTTGTCGTGTGGGATAAACGGCGGCACCGTCTCTTTGCGGCGCGCAGTCCGATGGGATTACGTCCATTGGTCTACCATGTTAATAAACACCGTTTTATCTGCGCTTCCGAGCCGCGACAACTGCTGACAGATCCCACAGTCGCTAGAGACCTCAATGAGAACTGGATGACCTTGTGGCTGACTGAAGGGATCGACTCCTGGAATGGGACCGCCTTTCGTGACATCCAGGAGCTTGTTCCTGGACACACCCTTTTCATTGATGCACAGGGTATCCAGATCACGCCAATTTGGACATCGTTTCCGCGCGAGCAACGCAGTTATCCATCACCACAGGACGCGATTGAAGATTTCCGCTATCTGCTCTTTGCCGTCGTGCAGGAGCAGATGCAGTCTGACCGTCACGTGCTCTTTGATCTTTCCGGTGGGCTGGATTCGTCGTCGCTGGTGTGTATCGCGCGGACGCTTGCAAAGCAAGGACAGACGTTACCGCCCATCACAGCACTTCATGTCTCTTCCAGCCGCTACCGGGAGGTCGATGACCTCGCCTATGCACACATGGTAGCCGAAAGATATGGAGTTACTCTTCAGCATCTGTCCTATGATACGCTTCCGGCCTTCGATGGGGTATGGAATCCACGTCGATGGGCCAGTACGCCGACTATCCCGACCGTCTTCCTTACAAGGCTTTATCAACAACAATGGCACATTGCGCGAACTCTTGGTGCGCGCGTTCATCTGCGAGGAGATTTTGGGGATCAACTTTTCTGTGCATCGCTCAGCTATCTGACAACCTATTGGGATGAGAACCGCCAGGATGAGTTTTGGCGCGAAGTGACCATCTGGGAACGCATGCATGGTATGAAGCGGGATGATCTTTTTACGACCTGGGTGATCAAACCCCAGCATCATCGTCGCAGGCCGTCAGCGGAACGGTCACGCCTTGCTCCCTGGGTCAAGCCGTGGATATGGCAGCGACGTGCTGAGTTACTTCGGGAAGATGAAACCTATTTTCGAGAGAAGTGCCCAGACCCGCTTGCCCGTCAACTGTTCCGATGGATGAGATATCACAAAGAATATGTCTCGATGCAGGAAGATGGCATAGTCGCGGCAGGTGTGGAGACCCGTGAGCCCTATACAGATATGCGCCTGATCGAATGGATGTTCGCAACGCCACCTCAGTATCTCATTCGACCAGGCCAGCGCAAGTTTTTGCTATGGGCAGCGATGGAGGATATCCTTCCAGAGCCAATTCGGCAAAGAAGAGAGAAAGGCCGTATTGCACGGATTCTCTTTCGCGGGGTGGCTGACTACCGGGATGCGTTGAGAGAACTCATTCTCCATATGCCAGAGCTTCTCTCTCCATATATCGATGCGGAGCTGCTTGCCGTGTCACTGGACCGCGTAGCCCTAGGCGATGATGTCCATCAGTCAACGTTCTTGAGCGCGTTGGCGCTGGTCTTCTGGGCACATCGCTTGCCCTGGGCAGGAGGAAGACTCTCAAGCGAACCTTGAAAACAGGGATCAGCCCTTGTCTCATGCGGATCTGAGTGATGAGTAGTTCTTTTTCACAGCGTCTCAATGAAATCACAAGAGGGAAAGGGGGTGAAATGATGAATAATGACACGTCGATGGAACAGACAAAAGAAGATGCGGTAGAAAAACCGGTCAGGGAAATGTATTATGCTCCCCACATCCTGGTATTTGGGGACGTGATGACACTTGCCAGGGGGAGTGGAAGCGACGAGAGCGATGGGTGTAGTTCCGGATACTATGATGAATAAGAGCACAACGTCATAACGAGGCACGATCTCCTCTGGGGCTGCCTGGAGGAGGTCATATATCTATGAGCCATGGAGATGCGGACCGTGAAGAAATCTGCCAGGGTGGTTGCTTGCGAGGAAAGGCGGTTTCTGCTATGGTAGAGGCCGCATCCTATACATGGGAAGACAAAGGAGACGAGCATGGCTGAGCATCTGCTACGCCTCAGAAAAGTGGCAGCGGAGGAATTGCTTCCTGAAGAGCGCGTTGTCCAAAAAGATCCAGACAATCCTTTTCTTGGGCCAGGGGACCGTCCTGAACCCTATCGATCGTATTTTATCGCCTATGCCCGGTTGGAACCGGTTTTCAAAAAGGAGAATATTCAGTCGCCACTCATTGTTCAGACGCCGAGAGGACAGGGGCTGGTATGGAGATGGTGGTCTGAACGAATGGGAGTGGTCCTCATGAAACGATCGGGAAATGAGTGGGTGCTGGAGGAGCACGTGACCTTTCTTGAGCCCGAAGAACGGGAAAACGTGACACTCGACCTCACCCAGATTGTTCTCAATCCACCGAAGTGGGGGTAATATTGCCGGTGGGAGGGTTTTTCCATCGAGGAAGAGAAAAACAAATCGTTGCACATGTATCAGGAAGAGTAGCGAGCGGGAGTCCAGTCGCCACTTTTGTCGTTTCATTTTTCACCTATGATGCTGTTATACGGCTTTTGTTATCCAAAAATAGAATTATTTCAGCGTTTCTCGATTCAAAGACTATGTCAGGGTTTTAGGCCAAATTTCCCTCTGCACATCTAGACCTGGACAGGTGTGCTAAACTTGGTAGGGAGTCACAGTAGGCTCCGAGAGTGCGACTAGGAAGAAACAGAGGGGCAATGAACCATGGCAGCCTCAGTGAAGTTAACCGCAGACATGCAACGAATCCTCAACGAGCAGCGGCTCGGCTTTGTGGCCTCGGTCTGCGAGGATGGGACTCCGAACCTTTCGCCCAAGGGGACCACCACCGTCTGGGACGATGAACACATTGTTTTCGCCGATATCTGTTCGCCAGGGACGATCGCCAATATCCGCCATCATCCCATCGTCGAGATCAATGTGGTTGATCCCGTGAGGCGCAAGGGCTATCGCTTCAAAGGCTCTGCGACCATTCACCAGCAGGGACCCATCTTTGAGCAAGGGCTCGCATTTTATCGGCAACGGGGAACCATGAGCCCCATCCGCAGTATCGTGTTGGTGCAGGTCGAACGAGCCATGCCCTTGATCTCTCCAGCATATGCCCAGGGAAAGACGGAGGAGGAGATTCGGGCCTCCTGGCTCCAGTATTGGAACACACTCTACGACCGTGCAGCCGCAAACGACGAGCAGGCGGTTGGCTCAGAGATCGAGCAGATCTAGCGTCTCTGCTCGATCTCTCCCCCCATATCTCATCTCAAACCAGCATGACCGCCAGCCACCGCGCCATTGTGCTCATGGTCCTTCCTGTGGACGGTTGGCATCTCTCATGAACGAAACAAGGAGCTTGTGATGGAAGAGGAACAGCGACGTGCTGCGAAAAGGCAGATGATTGCTCTCATGCAGGCAGGTCACTCCTGGCAAGAGGCGGCTGCGATGGCAGGCGTGCGGATTGGTCGATCAGCAGCCTACCAATTGCTGCGCGATGTGCATTTGCGGGGAGAAGCCGCATTGCAGGATGGCAGGCATGGACATCCGGCCAAACTGCGCGAACCCGTACGCCAATGGCTAGAAACGACCTGTCGAGAGGCTCCCCAAACGCCAAGTCACGTGGTGCAAGCCCCCACGGGATGCGCAACGAGCTTTCATAGCTGAACAATAAAGACGCTGGCGAAAGGCAAATCCACGCACTATGTGCATTCCCAAAGGGAGTCTCTCAGAGCAGATCTCCGCAAAACTCCCTCACATAGC
>DAOTTD010000019.1:0-58256 GCA_034438015.1 Ktedonobacteraceae bacterium
TGACCTGCACGATCACGAGCGCCTGGCGACCCTGCTCAATGACACCTCGGCGCTGGTGGCCCTCTCCTACTACCCGCATCCGTTGCTTGACGGGCTCTATCCTGCGTCCAAATGGCGGCGCGTGACCTGGGAGACCGTGAAACATTCACAGCGCGGTTCAGAGATGCGGGAGCGGGCAACGGAAATGCTGCTGTGCAATTATCCGGCTCCCGGTGTGACCATCACGCCTGCATCTTTGTGGATGGAAGAAGGAGGGACGCTATGAAGCAAAAAGGCATAACGTTGTTCCACAATGAGTCAGCTAGGGGCGGCACGGTTCCACAATGGTCCGGGCCGGGTTCAGGTGTGCGAACGTTTGAAGACTTTTACGCGACGTTCGACGTGGATAGTGTCTGTTCCTACATTCCGGCTGATGTGGCCGTGCTCTTACCTGCATCTTCCTGGGCAAGAGAGGGTCTGAGAAAGCCGAGCCTTCCTGGGCGTATCCTCAAACGAGGCGCGGACTCAGGCGGCTTTGTTGCCAGTCGAATATGGGGCGACTACCGCTACTCTTTAGCTCAATATGTGGCATGGCTGCTCACCTGGAAACCACAGTGGGCAGCCACGATGGATTATTGCTGCGAACCAGAGCTTGACGTGGTGACACGGGAGCGCCAAACGCGTACCACACAGAACGCATGGAACGCGTGGAACAGCTACAAACACCTCCCTTTCGCGTGGGTTCCAACTATCCAGGGATGGCTCCCCGAAGACTACCGGAGGCACGCCTACGAAATGCAACCACTCATTGAGCAGATGCAAGCACACTATGCACAGAATCCTGCTTGGCGCGTAGGCATTGGTACCCTCTGTCGGCGTGATGATGTCGTGATGGTTCAGGCCATTGTGAACGCGGTTCGTGATGTGCTTCCCACCATTCCATTTCACCTGTGGGGGATCAAGCTCGATGCACTCCGCTCGATCAATCTCGCTCAAGTCGTGAGTACCGATAGTGCAGCATGGCATGGGAAGTTCAAACACGAGATTGAAGAGACTCGGCGACTGGCACAGCAAGCAAAGATGAGTATTCGGCGCTACTCGGTCACGGTCAAGCTTCCCCTCTATACCCACAAAGTTCACGCCGCCGTCGCAGAGTCCGCGCAGGTGATGAACGCACAGGACAATACACGTGTCCTGGATCGCGTCCGTCATCTCTTGCGCGTTCATGGCGGCTGGACGCTCGATCTTCCGACGAGGCGCAATCGGAACTATGCCTATGCCATCAGGCGCAATGGGACACGACGGGAAAGGCGCTACTTAGGCCCGGTGTCTGAGCTAGCAGCATGCTTTGAATCGATTCCGGCCCGTCTTCTCGCACAACAGCAACCCGGCTCGGACCATTGTGGAACCGTGCCACCCCTAGCTGACTCATTGTGGAACGAAGGAGAGATCGAATGAGCGTGCAAGAAGACAGCATAGCGACGCGGATCGCAGAGATGCTGCAAACCGATGGGCTGCCCGGCGTGCTCATCTCGAACCGCCCACTGCGAGCCATGTGCGCTGACGTGCTGCGGCACCTGCAACGAGCGAAAACGCCCATCTATGTGCGACATGGGCAGCTCGTCCGTATCCAGCGCAAAGAGGACGGAACGCCCTGCATCGAGACGCTGACCGAAGCCGCCTTGAAGGGCATGCTGGCACGAGCCATGAACGTTGTGAAGCTGACCGTCAAAGGGCCAGTGCATATCGCGCCACCCGATACCATTGTCAAGGATATGCTCGCCCTGGGGGAATGGCCCTTTCTCCCACTGGATAGTATTATTGAGGTTCCCGTGTTTCGCCCCGATGGAACGCTCATTGAGATACCCGGCTATGATGCGGCTACCCGCCTGGTCTATGCACCCCTTCCCACGCTGCGCATTCCGCCCGTGCCGGAGGAACCGACGTGGGAACAGATCGTGGATGCCCTGGCCCTCATTGACGAGACCATCGGCGAATTTCCCTACCAGAACGAGGCGAGCAAAGCCAACGCGGTCGGGCTCCTGCTCACTCCACTCATTCGCCAGTCGATCACCGGGCAGGTTCCGCTTGCCTTGATCGACGCCACGCGACCAGGCACCGGGAAAAGCCTGCTGGCCGAAACCGTCGCCATGATTGCGACCGGGCGCAAGGCGGCGATGATGACCGCACCCTACGATGATGACGAATGGCGCAAGCGTATTGCCTCGACGCTAGCAGAAGGAGCAACCATCATCACCATTGACAACATCAAAGCACGCTTGCAGGCGGCGAGCCTGGATGCGGCGCTGACCTCCTCGATCGTGAAAGAGCGCGTGCTCGGGCAGAGTAAGAACGGCATCTATTCGCAGCGCGCCACCTGGATGGCGACGGGCAACAATATTCAGATCGGCGGGGATCTGCCTCGGCGCTCCTATTGGATACGCATGGATGCACGCACGGATAAGCCCTGGACGCGGGGCGGCTTCAAGCACGATCTCGAAGAGTGGGTCCCCGCTCATCGTGGTGAGCTGATCGCAGCCTTGCTCACGTTAGCGCGGGCCTGGTTTGCCGCAGGCAGGCCCGCTACGCGGGTTCCACGCATGGGCAACTTCCAATCCTGGGCCGACACCATCGGCGGCATTCTGGCATACACCCAGATGGTCGCAGGCTTTCTGGGCAACCTGGACGCGCTTTATGAGCAGGCCGACGATGACGCGGTGCAATGGGCGGCGTTCCTGCGCGCCTGGCACGAGCTCTATCAGGAGCAAGAGGTGCCAGTCTCGCAACTGGCAAAGGATATCAAGTCCGGCTCCTTCGATGGCGGCGATACCACGCTTGGGGTGGCTGGACTCTTCAACACGCTGCCTGACGACCTCACCGATGTGCAGAAGGGCGACTTCAAACGGCGGCTCGGCAAGGCGCTGGCGGCGCGGGTGGGGACGCTCTTTGACGAGAGCGGCCTGCACCTGGTCAAGGCCCGCATGGATAAGCGCGGGGGCATTGTCTACTGGAAGGTAGTTGCAGGTTTGCAGGTTTCGCAGGTTGCTATTCCCCAAAAGGAGGAAAATTTTGAGGAAAATACCTCTTTAGAGCAGGCGGGGAGCGGGGTGGTGGGGGTCATTCCTTCGAGAAAAAATGTTGGGAGCGAGGAAAACAAACCTGCGAAACCTGCAAACCTGCAAGACGCTCCTGTGCCAGAAAGGCGAGAGGAACCCTGGACACACTTTCGGTTGCTTGATGTAGTGCTCACGCCCAAAGGCGAGGGCATTGTGATCCAGGACTGGCCGATGAGTGTCGGGGTGCGCCTGCATGAGACGCTGCAGACCGTGTACTTCTCTGAGCCGCAGGACATTCTCAAGATCCGCGTCACATCCTCGCTCTACAGAGACGAGTATCAGCAGGCACTCTACAGCCCATCACAGTGGCCCTACAACGATCCCGCCTGGACCGATGAACGCCTGGCGCACATGGGGGAGCCAACCCGCGCGGAGCTTGGTTTTCCCTTCCCGGACACACCCCAGAAGCAAGAGGAGGGACAGTAGGCGATGAAACGTCATGTGTGGAGAGTACAACCTGCAAGCAAGCAGGAAAGGAGCAAGGTATGTTGACTGCGACCATTCAATTTAGTGGTGCTGGCGGGACGACAGAAGCGGCTCGTCAAGCGGGAATTCTGGGGGCGGTTGCCATCAATCATAGCCCCTGTGCGATGGCAACTCATCAGGCCAACCATCCTGCAACGCTCCATCTTTGTCAGTCAATGGAAGTGTGTAACCCGGATACCTTGCCGGAGAGTGACTTTCTGCTCACCTCCCCCTGCTGTACCAACCATTCGGTTGCAAAAGGGCAAAAGCAGTATCACCAGTTTGATCTGTTTGGCGATATTGAGTACAACCCATTGGCTGAAAAGAGCCGCAACACCATGGAGGATGTGGTGCGGTTTGCGACGGCGAAGAAACACGCCGGGCAGCCGTACAAGGTGATGGTGCTAGAGAACGTGGTAGACGTGGTGAAATGGCGCAAGTATCCAGGCTGGCTCACCTCCCTCATCGCGCTTGGATATGCATACCAGGCGCTCTACTGGAATACCCAATTTTTCCAGATCCCGCAATCACGCGATCGGGTGTACCTCGTGTTCTGGTTGCATGATCTACCAGCCCCTGATCTGGTCTATCATCCTCGTGCCTATTGTGAGCGTTGCGGCTGTGATGTTGCTGCCTCCCAGACATGGAAGCGCCTGGTGAAATGGGGACGATACCAGGAACAATATGTCTACGTGTGCCCACAATGCACCCGTGAGGTCAAACCAGACACGATCCCCGTAGAAACCGTGCTGAACCTTTCTGTGCAGGGACGCACACTCAGAGAGCGGAGATTGACAGAAAAAACGCTGAGGAATGTGGCATCTGGCATAGCTCGAATGCATGGGCAGCCATTCCTGCTCGGGTACTATAACACCCCCCTGTTCAGGCGGCTTCATGAGCCCGTAGGAACGATCACCACGGTAGATCGTTGGGCGTTGATCACCCCTGGTGAGACGTTTGAAGACACCCGTCTGCGCATGCTTTCGGTGGAGGAGGTGAAGCGCGCAATGGGTTTTCCAGAGTCGTACCGCCTCTTGGGTTCAACGAAAGAGCAGGTCTGGATGCTTGGAAATGCGGTGTGCCCTCCCATCATGCGCGAAATCCTGGAGCGCTGTAAGGCAATCGTGGCATCTGTTGAGAGGTGGGAGGTGGCAGCATGCCAGTCGATATGAGTCGCTATCCCATCAATTGGCGCAAAGTCTCGCTCACGATCCGGCGTGTTGCCGGGTGGCACTGTGAGTGGTGCCAGATCGAGAACGGTGCGCCGCTGCCAAGTGGACGGGCCGGGAAGGTGGTGCTGACGGTTGCCCACCTGGGAACGCCCTATGCTGATGGGCGTCCCGGCAACAAGCACGACAAACACGATATCCGGCGCGAGAACTTAGCGGCGCTCTGTCAAGCGTGCCATCTGCGCTATGACCTGGACGAGCACATGCAGCACGCACGTGAGACACGGCAGCGCAAAAAGTGCGAGCAGGCCCATGCAGCCAGGCAATTGCCATTGTTTTCTGGGCGGGAAGGAGACGAGATGCATCAACCGTTCCACGAGGAGCCAGCAACAACGACACACGAAGGGGAACATATCGCTGCGATATATTGCAGATTACAGAAAAAAGAAACCCGTGCTGTGGAGCAGCCTGTGGAGCGGCTCGCAGGTTTCGCAGGTTTGTTTCCCACCGATCGCCAAAAAAAATACATCGGGCAAGAGATGAGCCGCTACGATTCGATTTTTGAGGAGATAGGTATGTTACCCCTCCTGAGTCACACAAGGGGCTCCTACGGGCATTGTAGCGCGTCGGTTTGTAGCTATTCAGCAGTCGAGAAGAAGTAGGAGGTGTACTTATGTCACGACGTAAAAAAATATCCACTGCAAAACCCTTATTGCTTACAGTCTCTGATGTTGCAATTCAGTTGGGAGTGTGCCGTGCTACAGTCTACAACCTCATGTACAATAAAGGACTTCCCTCGATCACGGTAGGCGGGCAACGCCGCTTTCATCCTGAGTCCCTTCAAAACTGGATTAAACAAAACGAGCAGGGAGCGTAACATACTATGTTGGGTCTGGCTACTATACACATAGTAGCCAGACGTTTTCTCTTATAGAATGGGTGAGAGTATGGCAAAGCAGAGAAAGAGAAGCGTTCGTGGTGGTGGGTCAGTCTTCTTGCGCAAGGATGGACGCTACGAAGCGAAGTTTAAAGTTGAGGAGACAGGGAAGTATAAGTCTCTCTATGCGAGCACGGAGAATGAGGCGTATAGGCTACTAGAGGAGGCGAAGTTTCAGCAAAGGCAAGGAACGCTCGCAACTGGTCCAGTGCAAACAGTGAAGCAGTTTCTTGAATACTGGTTAGAAGATGTGGAGAAGCCAACTATACGGTTAAGTACCTATGTGAACAACCGGATTATCGTACATAAACACCTTATACCGGGGCTAGGGCATATTAAGTTGCAGAAGCTCACTTCTCAGCAGGTGCAATCTTTCTATGCCAAGAGGCTAAGAGAGGGTACTGCTGCCAGCCGGATAAAACAGTTTCAAGGGGTGCTTCATAAAGCTCTCAAACACGCGAAGCGCGTCAAGCTTGTGAGCTCTAATGTTACTGAGGATGTGGATCTCCCTAAGTATGAGGCGTATACGTCCCATATCCTAAATCCAGAGCAGGCGCGGTTACTCTTAGAGAAGGCGAGAGAGCGGAACCTGGATGTGTTGCTGGCCGTAGCCGTAGGGACGGGAATGCGAGAGGGGGAGATACTTGGGCTTCGCTGGTCTGATATTGATTTGGTGAAGGGGACGCTCCAGGTGGCACGCACGCTTAACTACTTGCCAAAATATCACTTTGTTGAGGGCAAGCCGAAGACGAAATCGAGCGAACGTAACATTTTGTTACCCCAATTCCTGCTAGACCTGCTTAAAAAGCAACGTGTTCTACAACGAGAGAAGAAGTTGAAGGTAGGCACTGAGTGGATAGATCGTGATCTCGTCTTCTCTAACAGAAGAGGCGATTTTATTATCCATACAACGCTTCGACGCCAGTTCTATAGGCTCCTTGATGAGGTGGGGCTACCTCGCATGCATTTCCACGACTTGCGCCATAGCGCGGCAACCATCTTGATTAGTATGGGAGTTCCTGCTAATGTAGTGCAGGAGCTTTTAGGGCACAGCAATGTTGCGACGACCCTGGGGATCTATGGGGCCGTTCTCCCCTCGATGCAAAAGGATGTTGTTGACAAAATGGATGGCCTATTTGGGGGAAATTCGGAGTGATTAGTGTCAAATTTAGTGTCAAGCGGCTGCTAATGAGTTGCCGATGTCGTTTAGAGTGGCTTTGTAGGCTTGTCCTTGTGGGGAGTTGCGTATGTGTGCTATCATCTTTCCTGAACACTCGTTCTTATCTATGAGAGATGGTAACTCTTCAGTAGGGATGGGGCTTGCCCCCATCCCTACTGAAGAGAGATGCATATTGTTTTGTCCGGGGAGGGTATTGCTCATGCCGATACGACAACTGGAGCCTGATGTAGCCGCCAAGATCGCGGCGGGAGAAGTAGTAGAGCGGCCCGCCTCGGTCGTCAAAGAGCTGATCGAGAATAGTATCGACGCGGGCTCCACGCAGATCCGTGTGGAACTGGCGCATGGTGGATTGCAGCTCATACGTATAACCGACAACGGGAGTGGCATCGCGGCGAACGAGCTACCCCTGGCACTGTCGCGGCACGCGACCAGCAAGGTATGGCAGATCGACGACCTGGAACATATTCGTTCGCTCGGTTTTCGCGGTGAGGCGCTGGCAAGCATCGCGGCGGTCGCCGAGGTAACGCTACTGAGCCGGCAACGGGACATGGAGCAGGGAGCACAGATAGGCGCGGCGAACGGACAGCTCTCCCCTGTAACGACAGCGGCCTCGCCCGAAGGGACCACTGTGACGGTACGCAACCTCTTCAGTGCCGTTCCTGCGCGCCTGAAATTTTTGAAGAGCCGCAATACCGAGGTAAGCCACTGCCATCATCTCCTGGAGCAGTACGCGCTGGCGTACCCAGAAATTCGTTTCAGCGTCTTCAGCGATGGGCGCCAGATCTTTGCTACGCCCGGCGATGGTCAGCTCGCCAGCGTCCTGGTCGAGGTCTACGGCTTGCAGGTCGCTGATCAGATGGTGTCCGTGGCGAGTGAGCAGCAAGGAGACGCTGGCGAGCAGCCGGTGGTGAGCGGGTATGTCAGTCGACCGAACTGTTACAAGAGCACGCGGCAGCACATATCGTTCTTCGTTAACCGACGCTGGGTGCTGAGCCGTATGCTTACAGCGGCTGTCGAGGGCGCCTATCATTCGTTATTGCTCAGCGGGCGGCATCCCATCGCCGTGATCAATATCCAGCTTGACCCGGCGCTGCTCGATGTCAATGTGCACCCGGCCAAAACGGAGATACGCTTTTTGAAGGAGAGGCGCGTCTTCGCCGCGATTCTGCGTGCTGTACGGGTCGCCCTGTTAGAGGAACCGGAGATGCCGCAGTGGAAGCCACGCGAGCAGCGTACCGAGGAACGGGAGGAAGAGCACGACGTGCAAGGGTCGGTTGAAACGCCAGGAGATAGCTTGCAGGATGAGGACATAGCTGCGCTGTTCACCACGCAGAACGAGGTGCGCAATGAAGCGACCAGTTTTCCGCGTGACAATCCCTGGTTGACGGTAACGGAGGAGGAGAATGGGACGCGTCCGCCGCTGTTGTCTCGTTTGTGGCAGAGCCATGTGCATAAAACAGGGGATGCGTCCGGCGCTCCTGTGAATGCGATGGAGGTGCCGTTCAAAGAGGTGCAGGGCAAAGCGCGTGCCGATGAAGACAGAGCGCAGGTAACACAGGAACAGGCGCCTGTCAGTCCTGAGCCGAAGTCAGATGCGCTCCCACGGGGCGTTGCGCAACAGGAAGAGCTACTGGTGGGCAAGGGCGTCGATCCGCAGCAGGCGCATCGACTGCCGCACCTGCGCGTCATCGGGCAACTGGGGCAGAGCTATATCGTGACCGAGGGCGACCAGGGAATGTATCTGATCGATCAGCACGCGGCGCACGAACGCATCTTGTTGGAACGCATGGTGGCAACATTGAAGGCGCGTACACCGCTATCACAGTTGCTGCTTACGCCGATCGAGCTTGAGCTGGCGCCGAACGAACTGGAGGCGATCGAGGAGTACGTGGCCCAACTGGAAACCATCGGCTTCAAACTGGAGGGTGCAGAGGATCAGAGACTGCTGGTACACGCGGTTCCGAGCGTGCTGGTGAAGCAGATGAACGCACATTCGCTGCATGAGCTCCTGCTCGAAGTCACCGCGCCGGAGAGCCTGGGCCATACCGAGACATGGGAGGAGCGCGCGCTGGCGAACGTGGCGTGCAAGGCCGCGATCAAGGCGAACTACTTCTTGACGGTGAGCGAGATGCGCGAGATGATCGAACAGTTAGAGCAGACACGGGCACCGTATAGCTGCTGTCATGGGCGACCCACTATGGTGCACTTCAGTCTCCCCGCGCTGGCCCATGCATTCGAGAGGCGCTAGAAGCATGCTTGCGAACGTGTTGACCTCGGCAGGAAGCTGGAATAGTGAGCAGCCACTCTTGACCTATAGCGTTCCCGCTGCCCTCAGAGGCGGCTTGCGTGCAGGACAACTGGTCTCGGTCCCCTATGGAGAGCGCCTCGTCGAGGGGATCGTCTGGGATATTTTGCCGGACGAGCAAGAGAAGCGCGCTGGCATTACCGGTCTGCGCCCGATCACCAGCATACTTGATCGTGAGCCGGCGCTTCTGCCGCACCAGCAGGCCCTGGCGCTCTGGATCTCCGAATACTACATTACGCCCCTGGCGCAAGCAGCCACGCTTATGCTCACACGCGGCCTGATGCAGCGCTCGCAGTTCGTGCTGCGCCTGATGGAAGAGGAGCAGGGCGAGGCAAACGGGCTGGAGGTGCCATTGCAGGTGCGCGCGCTGGTTGGCATGTTGCTCTCGGACGATGTGCTGGACATCGAGCAATTCAAGAAAATGCTGGGTCCGACGCGCGCCAAAGCACTGCTCAAGGATGCACTGGCGAGCGGGCTTGTCCAGCGCGAGGCCCGACTGCAGGCTCCCGAAGCTAAGGCACGAATCAAGCGTATTGTACGTCTCGTTGCCCAGGGAGAGAGGTTGGAAGAATGGAGGAGGCGCACAGAGGCGATACTGCAGGCGAGTCTTGTCGAGGCCGAAGAGAGAGGTGAAGCTGTTGTCGAAAGTGTGCAGGGGAATGCACCACGTAGGGGCGGACGCAAAATGCGTGTTTTTGATCTGATGTCTGGCAGCGCGACGGCCACCCTCGCGCCTGTGCCGCTGAGCAAGGCAGGCGTGGCGGCACAGCATCAACTGGCGGCCATCGATCTGCTGCTGAATAGCGACACAGGCGCCGTCACCGCGCAGTCCTGGACACCGAACAAGCTGTGTGAGGCCAGCAAGCTCACCGCCGCTCAACTGCGACAACTCGTCGATGAGGGGCTTCTGACTATCGAGCAGGTTGAGGTGCGGCGAGATCCTTTGCAGGGGCGGAACATTCCTCCGAGCACGTCTTTACCGCTGACGCCGGATCAGCGCAGGGCATTGGACAGCATTCTCGCGAGCCTGGAAGAAACGGGAACAGGCGAGGCACCGCGTCCCATACTCTTGCATGGCGTGACCGGGAGTGGCAAGACGGAGGTCTATCTGCAGGCGCTGGCGGCGGTAATCGCGCGGGGGAAGCGAGGGATCGTGCTGGTGCCGGAGATCGCCCTCACAACGCAGGCGATACAGCGCGTGGCCGGGCGCTTTCCCGGACGCGTAGCCATCATTCACAGCGCGCTCAGTATGGGCGAGCGCTACGACGAATGGCGACGCATTCGCGCGGGCAAGATCGATGTCGTCATTGGTCCGCGCGCGGCGCTCTTCGCCCCTTTGCCCGATCTGGGCATGATCATCCTGGACGAGGAACACGAACCGGCCTACAAGCAGAGCGAGCTCAGGCCGACCTACCACGCACGTGAGGCGGCCCTGGTGTTGGGGCAGATCTTGCGTATACCGGTGGTGCTCGGCAGCGCCACACCATCCGTCGAATCGTATTATCGAGCCGAGCAGGGACACTATCGGCTGGTTGAGCTGCCGGAACGCATCGGGGCCTCGCTGCCGCCCGTCGAGGTGATCGACCTGCGCGAGGAGCTGCACGCGGGGAACACCAGTATCATCAGTCGGCGTCTGCAAGAGGAGCTTGAGCGCGTCCTGAGCCTGGGGCAGCAGGCGATTCTATTTCTGAACCGGCGCGGTGCGGCCAGTTGCGTGCTGTGCCGGGATTGCGGCTTCGTGGCCATCTGTGACCGCTGTGATATGCCCCTGACGTACCATTCCACCGAGCGAATCCTGCTCTGCCACTACTGCGGACAGCAGCGTCCGGTATTGCAGTTCTGCCCGACCTGTAAAAGTTCGGGCATACGCTACTTTGGATTGGGGACGGAGAAGGTCCAGGACACCATACAGCGCAGCTTCCCGCACGCGCGTCTATTGCGCTGGGACCGCGACACGGCAAAGAACCGGCACGCGCACGAGCAACTCCTCGATCGCTTTGCCAATCGCGAGGCGGATATTCTGGTAGGCACACAGATGATCGCAAAGGGGCTCGATCTGCCGGGGGTCACGCTGGTCGGAGTAGTATCGGCAGACATTGCCCTGAACATGCCCGATTTCTCCGCGCCCGAACGTGCTTTTACGCTGCTGACGCAGGTGGCGGGTCGCGCCGGGCGTGGGGACGAGGCCGGGCGCGTCATCGTGCAGACCTTCAATCCACAGAATCTCTGTATCGACGCAGCCTCGCGCCACGACTACCACGAATTTTACGCGCTGGAGATCGAGACGCGGCGGCGCTACGGCTACCCACCGTTTCGCCAGTTCGTCAAATTTACGTATAGTCATGCTAATCGTCACCGCTGTCAGAATGAAGCGCTGCTGTTGTGCGAGAGCCTCAATAACTGGATCGAGCGTCTCGGCCTGGAAGATACGGACGTGATTGGTCCCGCCCCCGCGCTCGTGGGGCGGATCAAGGGCAAGTACCGCTGGCAAATGATCGCGCGCGGACCCGATCTGCATCCATTGATGCAGGCGATAGACGCGCCCGGGTGGGAGGTGGATATCGACCCGGTGAGCACGGTGTAGGTAACATATGGGGATTCTCCTGGGGCTGCTGGCAGCATTGTGTTGGGGGAGCGCAGACTTTCTGGTGCGCTACTCTACTCACCTGATAGGCACCTATCGTACACTCTTTTTTATGCAATTCATCAGTTTCCTCTTCTCAGGGACGAGAAAACGGGATGAGAAAAACATGCCCAACGGGTAGGAGATGATAAATCCGGACGCGCCCAGGCTGGTCCCTACCCCAAAATCTATGTAACTCCTCAGGTTCACTCTTGTCCAGACTTCTCAGCGCCTGCGGCGCTTCGCAAGGGATGGTCTGGGTGTGGTATGCTTTGGTGATAATTAAGAACGCTTTATTGATATGCAGTAAAAACTCGAACTATGACTGATCAAAAATCGCTTTTTGGCGCGGACGACAACGGTCCCGTCGTTAAAAAAAATATACCCGTCGCCAGTGGAGAGCCGCTGGCGGCGCGTATGCGGCCCCGTACACTGGAGGAGATCGTCGGGCAGGAGCAGATCCTGGGACCGGGCAGAATCTTGCGCCGCAGCATCGAGGGAGATGCTATCACCTCCATGATCCTGTGGGGACCGCCTGGGAGCGGCAAGACCACGCTGGCCGAGGTGATCGCGCACCAGACGCACGCCCACTTTGTCAGGCTCAGCGCGGTCTCAGCCGGTGTCGCCGACCTGCGAAAAGTAGTGGAGGAGGCCAGGAAGCTCAAACAGTTCTCCGAGCAGCGCACTATTCTGTTTATCGACGAGATTCATCGCTTCAACAAAGCGCAGCAGGATGCCGTGCTTCCCTATGTAGAGAACGGCACAATCACGCTCATCGGCGCCACTACCGAGAATCCGAGCTTCGAAGTGAACAGCGCGTTATTGTCGCGGGCGCGCGTGTTCGTCCTGAAAGCGCTGGACGAGGAGCAGGTACAGATACTGCTCCAGCGGGCGCTGCACGACAAAGAGCGCGGCCTGGGTCGCCTGAACATCACCCTCGACGAGGATGCCCTGCAGCAGATCGCTATCTTCGCCAACGGAGATGCGCGCATAGCCCTGAACGTGCTCGAACTGGCCGTACAGGGAAGCAGGGGAACGCCGAAAGAGAACGCGCCCATCACTCTGACGATGATCGAGGACGTCATGCAGCACCGTGCTCTGCTCTACGACAAGAGCGGCGACCAGCACTACGACATGATCTCAGCGTTACATAAATCGCTGCGCGGCTCAGATCCCGATGCCGGACTGTACTGGCTCGCGCGTATGCTGGAGGCGGGCGAAGATCCCCTCTATATTGTGCGGCGCCTGATCCGCTTCGCCTCAGAAGACGTCGGCATGGCCGATCCACAGGCGCTGCTCGTCTGCGTGGCCGCGCAGCAGGCGGTGCATTTCGTCGGGCTGCCGGAGGCCAATCTCGCGCTGGCGCAGGCCGTCGTGCACCTGGCTACCGCGCCCAAGAGCAACGCCCTGTATACTGCATATAGTCGCGTACAGGAGGATGTGCAGAAGACGCGTAACGATCCCGTACCTCTGCAGATTCGTAACGCGCCGACACAACTGATGAAGGACCTCGACTACGGCAAAGACTATAAATACGCGCACGACTACTACAAAGACATGCAGATCGAGGACCCCGATAGACCTCCGCCCGCGCAGGTACAGGAGTATCTGCCCGACAGCGTCAAGGAGAGCCATTATTACGAGCCAGGTCACCAGGGAAAAGAGGCGAGCATCAGGAAGTGGTTGGAGAAGCGGCGCGACAAAGAGAGGTAAGTTGCGCGCCACAGATAATATAACTATATTAGGAGCTGGCTTGATGAAACTACAGAATCCTGGACCAGGTGAATGGAAGCTTTTTCTCGTTTGGGCAAGTATTGGACTGCAATCCTTTGGGGGAGGCGCTTCAACTACTTTTTTAATACAGCGTGCATTCATAGAAAAACATAAATGGATTTCGATTGAAGAGTTTACCTATTTTTGGAGTTTATGTATTCTTGCTCCTGGCATCAATTTAATAGGACTGACCGTTCTAATCGGAAAAAAATTGGGCGGAGGTCTGGGTATCATCGTATCGCTTGCTGGTTTGCTTTTGCCGAGTGCAGCGATCACCTGTGCATTAGCGGCAATCTTTAAGCTAGTAGAACATATATCAGCAGTTCAAGCAGTTCTGAAAGGGGTGATACCAGCGACAGGCGCTATTATGCTGTTAGTAGGACTTAATTTTGCTTTGCCTATCATCCGTAAAAGCTATGAAGAGGGGCTTCTCTCTCTCCTGGCGAACAGCGTTCTTATCATTACGTGCGTGCTGGCTGTTATCCTTTTGAAACTCTCTGCAATCGTTGTAATTCTAGGAGCTATTTTCCTGGGAGCACTCTTCTTTTCTCCAAAACCAGACTCTCCTCCATTGTATGATGAGAGGAAAGGGCAGCAGTGATTAATCCATTTATCTACTTTCTCCTTTTCCTGAAAGCCTCTCTCTTTTCAACGGGTGGCTTTAGCAATCTTCCCAGCATCCACCAGGATTTAATAGGTAATGGCTGGGCCGAAGAGTCCAGTTTCGGACAATCTATTGCTATTGGACAGATTAGCCCTGGTCCTAATGGATTATGGGTAATCAGTCTGGGTTATCTCACATACGGCTATTTTGGTGCATTGCTTGCCTTGATTGCTATTACTCTTCCTCCACTGCTAGTACTTGTTATCTCTGCTGTTTATACACATATTGAACATCAAAGACGGGTACAGGGTGCTATGCATGGCGTTTCTCTCGCCGTCGTTGGTCTACTACTAACTGTCACCTGGACTATTTTGTACCAACCTGATGTAGATTGGAAAGGGCTACTAATAGCTTTGGGGGCTTTCGGGCTAGCTTTGAGCCGTAAAGTAAACCTCTTGATCATTTTAGGTCTGGCAGGACTCGTGGGATATCTCTTATATAGATAAGGGTAGCGATCAAAAAATGCAGGTAGTGTAATATCATATAAATACGGTAATTATTCAGGACCCCTCGCCGCCTGCGGCGGCTCGCCCGGTTTTGTGTGAGTGGCGGGGTTGCCGGCCCGAGGCCGGCAACCCCGCCACTCACACAAAACCGCTTGTGAAGCGCCTTTGGCGCTGATGAGTCCTGAACAGTTACTAAATACGTTAAATACACTACCTGCACAGTATCGGCGGCTTGCCGCGCTGCGGAAAGAAGAAGATCGCCATGTTTATGGTCTCTCTTCTCTTTTAGCTGACGACACTCCCCTCGGCGAGCCCAGATATTCCTGGTAAGATCGCTCAGCGCGCTGTTTGATACCAAGAAGCATCTGGCGCGACATCAAGAAGTCGAGCGGGTCCAGGACGAGGAAGAACACAGGGGCGAGTGCACTATAGGTGAGTGGCTCGCGGAAATTGGAGCGCCAGCGCACAATGAGCCGTGTGTGTTCACCATCAAGGGGTTGCAGCAAGAAGGCCCATGTTGTCATGAGAGCATCCGACTTCGGATGGTTCGGGTCTGGAACGGTTAGCAACAGCAAACGGTTAGGGTCGATGGCAGCCACTCTGAACCCGACACCACGCGGATCGATAGGCACAGTATCACCCACCTCTAAATATTGGAACGCGGGCAGGATTGTATCCGCGTTCTTGTACTGCAAGCCAACCATATTTGGTAACCAGGTGTAGGTATAGTAGCCACCACGTCCGACCCCAAGCTGTACCAGCCAGGGCCAGATTTCAGCCGGTCGAGCATTGATCGTGACTGCGCGGGTAGTCATAAAGTTCGGATTTTTCACCCCTTCATCGCCTGGCATGGACTGCTGCAGTTCTGCATCAGTAGCTCCCCAGCGGCGATGTTTGGGACGAAAGAACCAGTGATATGCTCCCAGTGTCGCAGCTCCCGCAGTTGTTATTCCCAAAATAAGTCTCTTGAACACGGTGAAATTTACTCCTTCGTAACATTATGCACTAGCTTCACCACAGCAAATGGAGCGAAGCGTACAGAACATCCTTAGATATTATTGCATATTTCACCGACGGGCGTGACACATGCTTGATCGATCAAAAAGGTTGTTGCTGCGCCCCCACCGAAGGCTTCCCTATAGCGGCCCAGATGCGCAAGAGTCGCTATATATCGGATTGGGGCTTTTCATGTACTATATACATTGTTCATGCGATCGTTGCAACGGGCGGCCTGCTTATTTGTTTACATGGTCGCCCTGTTTTGTCTGGAAAGGAGCAGGCGTTCACGGGCGCCTGATCCGGTTATAAAAGGCAATCTTTGCAGGTCGCCTCGTTTGTAATGGTTAACGCTCACCGATAGGAACGAATTTCGCTTCTTCGGGTCCGGTGTAGTCGGCTTCTGGACGGATCAGGCGGTTGTTGTGTACCTGTTCCAGAACATGAGCGGTCCAACCGGCGACACGGCTAACGGCGAAGGTCGGTGTAAAGAGGTCACCCGGCAGGCCAACGGAGGATAGCAGAGCCGCCGAGTAGAACTCAACGTTGGTATACAGTTTGCGGCCTGGTTTCTCCTCTTCCAGCAGGCTAAGGGCGGTCTCTTCAACCTCGTGCGACAAAGCAAATGATTTGGCATCAGCCACACGAGCCATCTCGCGCAACTCTTCAGCGCGCGGATCGGTGGTTTTGTAAACGCGGTGACCAAAACCCATGATGCGCTCACCACGAGCCATCGCTTTGCGCAGCCACTGTTCTGGGTTGCGCGCCTTTGCAATAGCCTCTAACATGTCCAGCACCTTCGAGGGAGCGCCGCCGTGGAGTGGACCCTTGAGGGAGCCAATCGCAGCCGTCACAGCCGAAGCGATATCCGAGCCGGTGCTGGCGACCACGCGACCGGTAAAGGTCGAGGCATTCATACCATGGTCA
This sequence comes from Ktedonobacteraceae bacterium, assembly GCA_034438015.1. Classification (GTDB taxonomy): domain Bacteria; phylum Chloroflexota; class Ktedonobacteria; order Ktedonobacterales; family Ktedonobacteraceae; genus JACDAE01. The sequence continues at coordinate 16,581 of DAOTTD010000019.1, forward strand.
GCAAGCAAGACCAGGTAAGAGTTCAGCGCCTTCACATGCTCTGGTTTTGGCTCGTTTCCGGTGAGCAGGTAGAGGTAGTTAGCGGCGTGATCCAGTTCAGGTCGCGATTCCAATGGTTCCTTACCCTGGCGGAGGCGATGGAAGGCGGCGAGGAAGACGGGGAAGCGCGCGGTAATGGCGATTGCCTGTTCGAGGTCCGGTGTGCCAGAAGCGCCGGTCACGCCCCAGGCGGAGGTTGCGGTGCGCAAGACATCCATGGGCTCGGCGTTGCGCGGTAAGAGCCGGATGATCGGCATCACAGCCTCTGGGAGAGTGCGTTCAGCCGCGAGCCTGTTGTGAAGGTGCGCCAGTTCCGTCCGGTTGGGGAGGTTTCCAAACCATAAGAGATGTATGATCTCTTCAAAGGTTGCATTGCGCGCCAGGTCATGAATGTTATATCCTCGGTAGATAAGACGCCCTATCGTGCCCTCTACCTTACTAATGGAAGTGCTAGCGGCCACGATTCCCTCCAGACCCCCCTTGTTAGGACGAGCTACTACTGCTGGAAGGGTATCCATAGAGGTTTTTTCAGCATCACTCTGCTTCGTTGACATAATGTAATCTGCTCCTTTGCTGTTGCAGTGTATAGGTATTCTTTCGGGTAGCACTACGTGCGAAAAAAACCTGGCCCAAATATGTTGTACCACGGAATACCAATAAAAGTCAATGAAACTCGATATGGCTAGATGCTACTTGATTTATCTTGATTAAAGTGAGATGATAGAGGCATATTTTGAGATGGAAGGGTATATTATTAAGAGGAGTCGGCGTTCTTTCTTGTCGCGATTGACAAACGAGCCTTTTATGATGTAAAAAAAGCCCATATGTTCAGAACGGAAGGAGGGACCTGCAATGATCGAGTTGAATGGGGAAAACTACCTGGACGGTCACGAAGCCTCGCACCTGCTAGGAGTGAAACTATCGACGCTCTACACGTATGTGAGTCGAGGAGTTTTGAGGAGCTACAAACAAGGGATCAAGCGGAAGCGTCTATACAAACAGATTGAGCTTGAGGCTTTGTTGCAGTTGCGCCCCAGCAACGAAGTGACATCTTCCTCCTTAGAAGAAGATGTGCAGCGCGAACCAGGGCTACCGTATGCCGAAGATTGGATAGCAAACGCCTGAGAGGCAGGCAGTATCCGGGTGGCGGATGTTATTTTATTGTGTGTAGTATGCTCGCACTGAGAGTGTGAGAGGGAGTGGCCCATGTGGCAGGAATATTGCCACATGGGCCACTCCCTGTTAAATGGCGGCCCTGCAAGTTATGTCCAACAAAATGTATTTACGTTTAATCGGTAGGTGCTAGCACAATCTCGTTTTCAGAAATCTTGTACGCCTCGACATTTGAGATGTCGGCGTGCGACAGCTCCTTGAGTCCCAGTACCGATGCGAACGAGATGGCCGCGAGGATGACCATGTAGACCGCCACCGCTTGCCACGAGCCGGCGCCTATATTGACCACAACGTTGCTCAGACCCAGGGCGGATAGGCTCGTCTTCCCGCTAAGTAGTAGCAGGGCGATGATAGGGGCCAGGCCGCCCGCGAAGGGAGCAGCAAGTTGATAACCAAGCGACGCGCCGCTGTACCGAGAGCGTGTCCCGAAGCGCTCGGCGATCAACGCGGCCTGCGGGCCATAGACCCAGGCGTGGAAGAAGGCGAGCGAGAGGACAACTGCCAGGATAAAGACGCCGCCTACCTTGCTGTTCATAAGCAGGAAGTACGGGAAGGCGAAGGCCGCCATAAGAACGCAGCCTAGCAGGTACCATCTGCGCCTGCCAACCCGATCGGACAGGTAGCCGAAGAGAGGGATAGTGAAGAGTTCCACGACCGCCGCGATAGTGATGGCATTCAGGACCAGCGTTCTACTCAATAGTAGCTTGTCTACGCCGTAAGTGATTACAAAAGTGCTGAAGAGATAGAACGGAGCCTGCTCGACGAAGCGTGCGCCCGCGCTGAGGAGAATCTCAGGCGTGCTATGCCGGAATGCCTCGATGATTGGTGCGGAGGCTTCCCGATTTTGCTCCTTGACCCGCAGAAAGAGCGGCGTCTCCAGAATGCTCAGGCGAATATACAGGCCAATGATGACCAGCAGCGCGCTGAGGAAGAACGGGATGCGCCATGCCCAGACAAGGAAGCCTGGACCCGAGGCGGCCTGAACGATATTGACCACAATCGTTGAGAGAACGAGTCCGATCGGAACGCCCATTTGCGGCCAACTGGCCCAGAAGCCGCGATTGCGCCTGTGGCCGTACTCCAGGGCCAGCAAGACCGAGCCGCCCCATTCGCCGCCTACGCCCAGTCCCTGACCAAGGCGCAACAACACCAGGATAATGGGAGCGGCGATGCCGATGGCTGTGTAGCCGGGCAGGAAGCCGATAATCAACGTCGAGAGGCCCATGAGCAGGAGCGTTGCAATGAGCGTAGATTTGCGCCCGATGCGATCGCCAAGATGTCCGAAGATTGCGCCGCCGAAGGGGCGGGCGATAAAGCCGACAAGAAAGGTGAACAATGACAGAATCGTACCTACGACAACATTTGACTCGGGGAAAAAGACCTTTGGGAAGACCAGGGTCGCCATTGTACCGTAGAGAAAAAAGTCGTACCACTCGATGGCGGTGCCGATAGTACTTGAGAAGATGACCGGTGTCATTTTTTGCGCCGAGATGTTGTTATCAGTCGCCATGATTTCCTCCAGTACCAACAGGGTACCTCTGCTACCGTGCTACGAAACGACGGAGTCCGGGCGGGGAACATTCTAGATAAACTGTCCGGGGCGTAAGCGCGCAGGTTGCGTTTGCTTCCTCTATGCCTCCTTTCTCACGATTGGGAACGCGTAGCCCCTTTACCGGGCCGATATGTGTATAGTATAAACGAACTATTATGAGGAAGTATAGATGATAGAAATAAAAATCATGTAAATAAAGCACTCATGAATCTTCTTCTTTGCCAAGATTGACGGCTTCCATCTCGAATAAGATGTTCAGAAGTGCTTCGATAGCCTTCGTGCGCTCACGGAAGTACTGCCGGGTGCTGCTAAATTGCAGGCGAGCGGATATCTGATCGTTCTTTAAGCGGAGCTTGAAGTAGCGGTAGTAAAGGATATTATATAGCCGCCATTCGGGCGCTGCATCCCGGCGTAAACCATTGCCGTGCATGCGCTCGAATGCCTCATTGAGAACTTCGCGTACGATCATTCCTCTTTCAACCGCGGATAATGTATTCTGTTGAAAGCGCATAGAGACAGTGCTCATATGGCGCAGTTCACTATCACCGAGGGCGCGAATGTCGTCTATCTTGTCCAGCACCTTTTCCAGTTCTTCTTTCGTCATATGGAAGAGATGCATCTTGAACGTATCGCGCACAAAGAGGCGGAACAGGGAGCTTTCGCTCAGTTCGGGCAGTGCGCGCTGCGGCATAGTGGCCATGCGGGCCTCGTGCTTTAACTGCTCTTGCTCTGTCGGAGAGAAGTTATTCCAGAAGTCATTGAAATGTGGCTCGAGTGCGCGATATGCCTGGTTTTTAATGCGTTTGCGATTGACCTCGGAGCTATCGTGCAGGCATTTCTCCTCGAAGAAGAAGTTGCAAACCTGCTGTATGAAGAAGGGATGGCGACCCGCCAGTTTGATGACCCAATCAACCTCCTCGGATGTGAATGGTAAGCCAGCCTTTTCAGAAGGCAGTAGGATCAGTTCGCGCGCCTCGTCCAGGTCAAGAGGGCCGACTTCGTGCACGGCAAATATATTGAAGAAAGGAGAATCCTCTACGCTACTATGACAGACCTTTTGCAAAGGGGCAATGGTAGCGGTTACGTACGATACGCGCAGTGCCTGTGAGCGCAAATACGAGAAGAAATCCAGATCAAAGCGATGGTTACGTGCAACGTTGTCGAAGGCATCCATCAATAGAACCGTATGAAACCCCTGCTCCTGAATCTCGGTCAGGAGAGCGCTGAATGCGTCCGCCCCCCCTTCTCCGGGTTCGTGATGCAGCTCTAAGTGTCCGTGTGCCTTTGCCACGATATGTTTGCTCACGGCTTCGAAGAAATCGTCGCCGCTTTTCTGACGGTATTCGCGCAGATCGAGCGGTACGAAGATATGCTTTTGCAATCTCGGGGCAAAATCGCCTTGAAACTCGTGGAGAGGCAGAACGCGCAGCAAAGATGACTTGCCGATGTGGCGCAGTCCTATCAAGGAGATGCATTGTTTGCTGACCAGCTCCGCATAAATACGCCTCAATAAGATCTGGTGCCCAAAGAACATGTTATAGTCGCGCAGCATGCTTGTATTGACATAGGGATTTTGCAGCATGTTTTTCATCGTCGATCTCCTATCAAAAATGGCCCCACTATAAAGAGGCATTCATCACTAGCATAATTCTGTTAGCATGACAGCTTATGCCGAAATTGTGCCACTTGTATATCATTGCTATAACATTGCCCAGATCATACGCCTCCTGTTGAGATAAGACACATCTATTCCTTATAGTATAAAATATAAGGCGTAAGAGATGCTAACATTCTAGATAAAAGGCACTTTAGCGGCAAAAAGTCTTTTTAAATTTCGGTGACATACTTTTGTCATGCGATGGCACACTTATGGCATTAAAATTAGAAACGTGACGCACTTGTTTGTCTACAGTGTCCAGGTTCTTTAAGAAGGGAATGTACGATGCCGATAACGCAAGCAACAAATACAAATCTGCAAAGTTCCCTGATGCGCGGGCTTGCTGTGATGACCGAGCTATGGAGCCTGAAGACAAAAAACTGGGTGACAGGTGTTTGTGTTGAGGACATCGATAGTGACGGCGATAAAGAGGTCATCGCAGGCACGCGCGACGGTCGTGTCTTTACTCTGACGCATCACGGCGATGTGCGCTGGCTACGTATTATCGGTCATAAAGACTGGGTCGGTGCCGTTGTTACTGTTCCCCAGGGCGAGAAAAGGAGTATTGAGGGCAAAGACTCCGGGGCGCGTATCATCGCTGGCACCCGCGATGGCCTGGTCTATGAACTCGATAAAGACGGCAAGACGCTGGCAAGGAATGGGGAGCGCTACAGCTTTGCTGCCGATAGCGGTAGGGCCGACGATACAGTGCACGAACCGGACGCGTACTGGTTTCGAAGCGAGCATGCGATCCGCCAGGTATTAGTCAATCCCTCCTGCCCAAACGAGGTCTTGATCAGCTCGGAAGATCGTTGCGTTTACCTTTTTGATGCTGAGAGCGGCGAGGTATGCTGGAAGTTTGCTACCAATGACTGGGTACGAGCGATCTTCCTGTGTGATATCAATGGCGATGGCGAGATGGAGACGCTGGTGGGATCGAAGGACAAATACCTGTATGTGCTCAACGGCGATGGCAAATGCATCGCATCGCAGCGCATGGAGTATTCGATCTATACCGTGTGTGCTGCGGATATCGACGATAATGGTCGGGTCGAGATTCTGGTAGGAATGGACAACAAGGAACTCGTCGCGCTGAACGACAAACTCGAGGTGCGCTGGCGGCAGCCCTTCGAAAATCGTCTACTCGCTTTGCAGGCGGTCAATCTGGAAGGGGGATGCAGAATTATCGCCGGTTCCGAGGATAAGCATATCTATTTTCTCGACGAGCGGGGGCGCATGATCTGGCGGCACTATCTGGACTCCCGCGTCTCGAGTATCTACGTCGACGACATCGATGGCGATAAGCAGACCGAAGTATTGGCCGGGTCGGAGGACAGGCTGCATGTCTTTCGCGTAAGCCTGGTCAACGATCTGATCAAAAAGATTCGCCGCAGCTACCAGACGCTGGGCAAACCATCGCCAGCCGCGCTGACGACCCTCTCTCAGGCTGAACGCAGGCTCCTACAGGATATCTTACGGGAGGAGGTCAAGGAGCACCTCACACGCAAGCAAGTGACCTTAAAGCATGTCGACATGCTTATGAACAATGGCGAATATCTCTCCGCCCTCTCGGACCTGCTGCGTTTGCAGCAGCAAAAAGTACAGGTGCTCTGGCGCAAGGACGACTGCGGGCATATCCGCAATCTCTGTTTCGGTGATATCTCAGGCGATCCGCGCCGCGAGGTTATCTGGGGGACCGACGAGGGTGATCTCTATGCCTCCACCAGTGGCGGGCGCACGCTCTGGAAGCTACCCCTGGGCGAGGAGATCCTTTCGGTGCAGACGGGCTATGTCGACCGCGGTCGCTGGGAAGATATTGTCGTCTCTTCGAGCGATCACCGTCTTTATATCATCAATGGCGCCGGGGGAACAAGGGGGCAGCTCAAGCCAGAACCTGCGGTCCGACGCTACTACATCGACGATTGGATGACCAGCTTGCATGTCTCGGCGGTCATCCGGCAGGGACCGGGCGAGATCATTACCGGCTCGGCTGATAAGCAGATCAAGATCTACGATCGTAGCAACCTTGATGTCCCTGTGACGACTATTTCCACTCTACAGGGCATTGAAACGCTCTACGCGCACCCACCAAAAGAAGGGGACTTTCCTGAGATCGTAGCGGGCGGGATCAACAACACAGTCTATGCCTATACGCGTGGTGGCAAGCTATTGTGGCAGTACACAACGCGTGATCGCGTGCGAGCGATATGTGTCAAAGATATCGACGGCGACGACCAGGTAGAGATCGTCATCGGCTCAGACGATCGCAATGTGCATGTCCTGGATAGCACGGGACAACTGAAGTGGCGCTACTACCTGCCGCACAGCGTCTTGAGTATCGACGCGATCGACGCCGATCACGATGGGAAGATCGAGCTCTTCCTGGGGTGCGCCGATGACTACCTGTACGTGCTCAATCGCGACGGCGAGTTCCTCTGGAAGTACCGTACGACCGACCGTATCCGCGTGGTGAAGGTTGAAGATATCGATGATGATGAGAATATCGAGATCGCGCTAGGAGCCGGCGATCAGTTAGAGGTCCTGCAGGTTGTCGATCAGCAGCAGGTGAGGCAGTGGATCGACCAATGTTGGAAGGCGCTGCAGCGTAACCAGCGGGAGCGAGAACTCATTCACACCTTGTTGGAGCAGACCGATGCCTACCTGCGCGCCTTCGCTTTGCGTAAGCTTGCTGAACTGCACGATCCGCATACGTTCGATCTCTTCGAAACCTATGCGAAAGATAGCGCGATCGAGGTGCGCAGGGAACTGATCCCCATTGTGATGAACGCATATTATAGCAATCAGCAGCAAGCGCGCCGTCTCCTCAACCAGTTCACGGCGGACCCGAACGAGGAGATGCGCCGGGTCTTCGTCGAGCAGATTCAGCGCCTCATCACCGACGATTGGGAGGTAGGCTTCGACTACCTGGAAGGGCTTGCCCAGAATAGCAATCGCTTCGTGCGGCGCACCGTCTTGCGCCAGTTGTATCACCTGATCGATCAGTCGAACGCACCCTATAACCAGAAGATTCTGCGCATGCTCCTCGCCGCCGTCCAGGACCGCGAATCAGATTGGATAAAGCAAGAGGCCGCGCGCACACTTGCCCACTTTCTCGACTCCCATCATGGTGACCTGCTCATCAACCTGTTTCGCTGTGTCAGTCAGGGGGTCAAGCCCGAGATCCTGCGCCACATCGTCACCAATGCGAAAACAGCGGTGGTGCGGCAGCTCTTTGACGCCTTCGTGCCGCTCGTTGACGGGCTAAATGATGTAAACGTGTTGGAGCGCATCGAGCACGCGGTGAATGCTCTGAAGGAGGTCAAATCGTTCAGGTATGGCAAAGATACCTGGCTCACCTACGATGAACTGCGTCGCCTCTTTCGCATCCGCACCCTGAGCGAGATCGCGGACTATCACTGCCGCCTCACTCCGAACGAGTTGACGCCCGAAAACCCCCATGCCCCGATCGTCTCGCGCATCTGCCAGCGCCTCGGTATGGTCACACGCCTGCTGCGTATCTACTTGAAGCGTGAGGGGCTGAACGATCGCCTCTCCAGTCTGCTGGATGTGAGCAGCACGATAGAGTCGCTGCATAAGTTCATTGAGCGCGAGTATGCCACCAATTTTCACGGCATCCCCACGTCGCGGCTTCCTGATCGGCGCGCCTTTGAGCTGTTGCTCAAGCGCTGGCGAGAGATCGTCTTTACCCAGCTCAGCGAACTACGTGGGCGGGCCGAGCTACAGATAGACCTGAAGACGCGTTGTGTGCCTCAAGAAGAGCAGGTCGGCATCTGGCTGAACGTTGTTAACGCGGGACGCAGTGCGGCCAGTAACGTCAAAGTCAGCCTTTTGCATAACGACGACTTCGACGTGGTGGGCAGAAACTCTTTCGAGACCGAGGCCATCTTTGCGCAGGAGGAGGTGCATGTAGAGTTCGTCATCAGGCCGCGCGCGCCTATGTACACCCTGGATCTGGACTTCGAGATTATCTATGACGACGCCGAGGCGCTCATGAAAAAGATTATGAAAAGTGATCAGCTCGAATTTCAATCTGTGCAGCGCGAGTTCACATTTATCCCCAATCCTTATTCGACGGGAACGCCTACCCATGACAGCAAAATGTTTTATGGTCGAGAAAAGGATATCGAATTCCTCAAAGACAATCTGGCACGGGCAGAGGCGCAGACGGTAATGGTTCTTTATGGGCAGAGGCGCACCGGTAAGACTACACTACTTTTACATCTCAAGGACAGCGCGTTCCTGGACCCGCATATCCCCATTATGGTTGATATGCAAAAAGAGGTATACCAGATCAGCGTCAACAAGTTTTTCCGCAGTCTGGCGTACTACATCTTCAAAGAGCTGAGCAAGCGGGGCATAACTATCGTCAGGCCGCAGTCAGTTGAATTCGACCACGATCCAATTTTCGCATTCAATGTATTTTTAGATGAGGTGGAGGAGCGCCTTGTCGACCGCAGAATTATCGTGCTGATCGACGAGTTCGAGGTGCTGGAGGCGCAGGTGAAAAAGGGGAAGTTGGAGCCTGAGCTGTTCGAGTACCTGCGTAGTATGATGCAGAACCGCAGATACATCAACTTTCTCCTTTCGGGGACGCACACCATTAAAGAGCTCACCGGGGGTTACTGGTCGGTCTTTTTTAATATCGCGCTCCACCATCGCCTCTCGCGCCTCAATCCCGAGAGCGCCATCGGCCTGATCGCTGGACCTGTGGCGGGCTGCCTGGAGTACGAGCCCTATGCCATCTATAAAATTCGCGACCTGACCGCCGATCAACCCTACCTGATCCATCTCATCTGCCGCTCGCTGGTCGATTACTGTAACGAGAAGCGCAAATCCTATGCCACCATCAATGATGTCAATACCGTACTGCACGAGGTGATGCAGACGGGGCGCTTCCACTTCGATTGGCTATGGGAGCAGTTATCAACGGAGGGGCGTATCCTGCTGTCCCTGCTGGCAGAGGGTGGTAGAGAGGAGGGACGCCCGCTCTCCCTACTAGAAATTGAGGAGATCTGCCGGCACTATCACATTACATTCAAGAAAGATCAAGTAGTAACAGCCCTGCGCGAGCTGACCGACGCCGACGCCATCGAGAAGATTGCCGACGACCCGCGCGAACAGACCGGCGTTCGTTACAAGATCTCCGTTGGCCTGATTCGCCAGTGGCTTCTGCAAGAAAAACCGTTGGACCTGGCCCTGCAGGAACAGACCGTGGCGAATAACAGTTAGTGGCCATTTCGATCTATATGTTTCGACTTCTATAATAGTAGGGATGGGGCTTGCCCCCATCCGGTTCCCCAGAACACGGCCTCCGAGCCTGATCGCGCTTGCCGAACCGGATGGGGGCAAGCCCCATAGGCGCGAACTTAAGCACCTGAACAATTGAACAAGAGATTGGAATCATCAAGAACCTCCTTGCATTGCTGAGACAACCAGGAGAGGATGTGGTGTCTCTGATGAGGACGCTTGCGGGGACTGCTGCGGCAAAAGCGTCGCCGATGGGGGATGCACACCTCAAGCCGCGAGGGGGTCCAGTATCCCTGGACGGCCACGCGCAGGGTCTGCATTCCCATGGCAGCCAGGTGCCACTCGCTGATGGCACCTTGCACCTCCTGCCTCTCGACGTGGGTTTCTGGCCCCTCGCTGTGCTCTTGCTCCTGGGCAACAGCGGCCTCTCCGGTCAGAAACGCGTTGGGCTCCACGGACTCAGAGAGCGTATCGAGAAGCGCCCGGCAAGCCGTGACCTGGTGTTCTTGCAGACACCAGGACACCAGGCAAGCCAGGATGGTCACCTCATTGGTTTGGGTCGTCTGAGCACGCAATTGATTGAGATGCAGGATCTGTTTCATCCGTTTGAAAAGCAACTCGATCTGCCAGCGAGCCTGGTAGAGCCGCAGGACCTCGGCGTCGGACCAGACTCCTTGAGGCACCGTGCTGATGAGCAAGATCCACCCGGTCAGAAACAGCGTCTCTTCCTTGAGATGGCGTTGCTTTTTGCTCGCTTTGCGCAACTTGGCCTCCAGGAGACGGTGGGCATCGCCGGGCGCTAAGGACTTAGCAATCAGACGAGCGGCATAGCGGGTGCCTCGATACTCAAAGCTGACCGGTTTGCCATGGGTTCCCTGCCCCTTCTCTTTGAGCCAGGCCACCACATCCAGTGGGTTGCCTTTCTCATCAAGCAGGGGAAAGGTGCTTGGGCAAATGCGCACAATGGCGTAGGCTCCCTGCTTGAACGCGTAGCTCACGCAGACCCGATAGCCGTAGCCTCCATCTCCAACCGCCACGTCCCCAGCCTGCAAGCCAAAGCGCGAAAAGGACTCGGCTCCGTGGCAATCGGAAAGCGAGACCTGGGCAAACCGTCCGGAGAGCAGATCATAGGCCACATGCACCCGATAGTCATCGCCACTGCCCCCAGGCTCTTTGAGGCGCGTGGTATCGATCAGGTGGATGCTTCGGATCTGGGCACTGACCGGAACAATTGCCCCTGCTGGCTGGCTCGGGGTCAAGAGTTCTTGCAGTATCCACCACAGCCAGGCGTGGCAGTGCCTGATGCGTTTGCGCCAGGCGGTGTCCGAGAGATTGGGCAGCCCGATGAGAACGGCCCAGCACGCCAGGTGGCGAAAGGAGAAGCCACAGAGCACATAGGCGAGAACCGCTCGCAAAAGCTGCGACGGTCCTTGCACTTCACGATCTCGTACGTAGGCTTCCAACTGGTAGGCTTGTCCTTCCCAATCATCGGGAAGCTGAGAGAGCACCCCTTCTTTCCACCCCTCTTCATTGAGGGCTTGCAGTTGCTCACTCACAACCGGAGAGGTATGATAACGATGATGTGACATGGCATCCTCCTGGCAAAGTAGTCAAAGCGTTTTTTCTTACTTTACCACCGATGCCTGTCCGATCTCTTTTTTCAATTGTTCAGGTGCTTAAGTTCGCGCCTATGGGGGCAAGCCCCTTCCCTACTAGAAGGGGACACCTGAAGAGTTACAAGGACCATTAAATAGCTGGTACGCGAGAAAACCGAAGCTCTGGTAATCTCGCGCTACCTATTTATATTCTAAAACTTGTTACGATACCTCGATATCCGCAACGGAGTCGCGTATCCACGTCGGGCGATAGGGGAAGCGCTCCACCTGGTCGCGCGAGGTGACGCCGGTCAGCACCAGGATAGTGCGCAGGCCACTCTCGGTGCCGGCGACGATATCGGTGTTCATAGTATCGCCAATCATCGCAGAATCCTCGGAGTGCGCGCCCAGCGTGCGCAGGGCCATGCGCATCATCAGTGGGTTCGGTTTGCCAACGAAATAGGGTTTGACGCCTGTTGCTGTGCTGATCAACGCAGCTACGGCGCCGGTCGCGGGGACGATGCCGCCCTCGCCGGGACCCGCCACGTCTGGATTGGTAGCGATCAGGCGCGCGCCATCCAATATGAAGCGGATGGCGCGGGTGATGCGTTCGAAGCTATATGTTGTCGTCTCGCCCAGCACGACGTACTCAGGCTCCTGGTCGGTCAGGACATAGCCGATACCGTGTAGAGCAGTCGTCAGGCCGGACTCCCCAATCACGTAGGCGCTTCCGCCGGGCCGTTGATTGTGAAGAAACTGCGCAGTTGCCAACGCAGAGGTGAAGATGGCGTCGGGCGGGAGATCCAGTCCCAGGTAGTTCAAGCGCATCTGGAGGTCGCGCGGTGTGTACTGCGAATTATTCGTGAAGATCAAGAAAGGAATATTATGAATGCGCAAGCGCTGTATGAACTCTATCGCACCAGGAATAAGGGTTGAGCCACGCACGAGAACCCCGTCCATATCAATCAGGTAGTTGTTAATGCCTTCCATTGATAACCTCCATTCGTGAGATTCACAGAGGCGCACCAGCGTACGCTGTCAAAAGTGTAACACAAAGAAGTTGTAGAATACCAATGAGCGAGCCCTCCCCTCAGGGCTACACAAACAACGGTTCTACACCCAGTCGCGCGACCAATCCCTGCATCTCCTCGTCGGAGGGGGCTGACTCGAAGCGGCTGGCGGCATCGAGCACCTTTGGGAGCAGTTTGATGTCTCCGACGGTGTTGAGGAAGATGCCTGGGCGACCGAGTACCCAGTGGACCGCCAGGTCGATATCTTTCTGCTCCTCCAATGGCTCGTACCACGTGGTGTGTGTATGTTCGCGTCCCATCCAGGGCTTGTAGGCGATCGACTTGATTGTCTGTACAGCGGCGTTGCGCTGCTGGCAGGTGGCGACGAGGGCATTGAAGTTTTCGGCGTAGTAGGGGTTCTGCAGCGTGATGTAGTTGTAGGGGAGCAGGACCGAGTCGAAGTCGAAGCGTTCGAGGCTGCGCCTGTGCGTGGCGGCGATCTGCAGGCCGTGCCCCGTCACACCGATGCCGCGTATCAGGCCCTGCTGCTTCGCCTCGATGGCCGCTTCGATCACGCCGCCGGGACTGAGCGCCTGGTCCCACTCGATGGGGTCGGCGAGATTGTGCAGTTGCCACAGATCGACGTAATCGATTCCCATGCGCTCCAACGAACGGTGCAACTCCTCTTTCGCCGCTTGAGCCTTACGCTCGTCGGTCTTGGTGGCGACAAAGAAGTCTGCGCGGTGCTGCTTCAACCACGGCGCGATACGCAGCTCGGCGTCGCCATAGCTTGCGGCAACGTCGATATGGTTGACGCCGTACTGGAGTAGCACTTCTAACGTGCGGTCTGCGTCCGCCTGCGACACCGCGCCAAGGGAGGCGGCGCCGAATAGCGTACGCGTGCTTACATGGCCGCTACGGCCAAAGGGTAGAGTTGGGATAGCCATCTTGTTCCTCCTGAAAATAATGCTATTCTCATGATTCTGATAATAGAGATTATATACCATCACCGTATTGGATAGATAGATGTAAGAATATAACAAATAATAGATATAAATGTACTAATTGTGTACCTTTCTATACTGGTGAGTAGTATGGATGCTTAGTCATGCAGGGACGAAGAACTTTTGGGAAAGAAAGGTAATAGAATGAAAGGCAGTAGAATGAAACGTCTGGCAATTGCAGCGACGACAAATCTCGTCCTGTTTGCACTTGTGACGATGTATCTTGCTCCGGCGCATGCCCAGAGATGGCATCCGGCAGGAAGCACTGGCCAATCCTCATCGCAGATGCATGCCCCAAAGCGGCACCCGGCGGGTAGGGTTGCTCCATCTTCACTATCTTCACCGTGGACGAATCAGGATATCGGCAGTGTAGGAGTAGTGGGTTCAGCATCGCAGAATGGCGATTCCTTTACTGTTCAAGGCTCGGGGACCGATATCTGGGGTACGTCCGATCAATTTCAGTATGTTTATCAGCCTTTGCAGGGGGATGGAGAGTTATTTACACGCGTTGATAGCGAGAACGGTAACAATGGGTGGGCAAAAGCGGGAATCATGATTCGCGAAACGTTAGATGGGAACGCCGCTTATGCGTTCGTCATGTTAACTCCTGCTCATGGCCTCGCGTTTCAGTGGCGTACGGGGACAGGATCATTCAGTACCAACGTGGCTGGAGCTCAGGTCAATATTCCCTACTGGCTTGAGCTTGTACGCCTGGGAAACGTCTTTACAGGCTATGCGTCGAGCGATGGGTTGACCTGGACGCAGGTTGGCACAATCACTATCGCCATGAATACGAATGCCTACATTGGGCTGGCAGTGACGGCACATGACAATACTGCCACCAACCAGGCTGTTTTTTCAGGCGTTGGCCCATCATCTAATCCTTTGGCGCCTCCTCTCGCGCCGTCTGTGAATCTGGCGCTCAATGCACCGGCGCAGGCGTCTTCATATATTCCTGGTCATGGGCCGGCGAGCGCTTTCGATGGTGATAACACGACGTATTGGTCAAATGCAGCCAATGACGTGCACCCGTGGATCGAGACCGACCTGGGCCTGGGGTACTTTGTTAACGAAGTGGATCTGCAATGGTTGGATAGTAATACGAGGACCTTCCGACTTGATGGATCGACCGATGGGAAGACGTGGACTACTATTGACAGCGGCGTTACAGATGATACGAACGCGACAAATGATTTTAAGCTAGATCCAGCGGCCTTTGCTCGTTACATTCGTGTTGTTTTTCCGACAAACGCAGCTTCTGCCTATCAACTTGCCGAGTTCATTGTGTATGGTGGTATTAATGTACCTCTGGGGCCACAGGGGCCGCAAGGAGCCACAGGAGCTACTGGACCAGCAGGGGCCACAGGGGCCACCGGAGCTACCGGACCAGCAGGAGCTACCGGACCAGCAGGACCCACAGGGGCAACCGGAACTACTGGACCGGCAGGACCCACAGGTCCAAAGGGAGATACAGGAGCTACTGGACCGGCAGGACCCACAGGGGCAACCGGAGCTACTGGACCGGCAGGACCAACCGGACCGACAGGAGATACTGGTCCAACAGGAGATACTGGGCCAGCGGGACCGACAGGAGATACCGGACCAGCGGGACCACAGGGACCAGCGGGACCACGAGACACCGATGTAGCTCTATCGGCGTATACTACCGCAACCTCGTCTATAGTTGGGGATCCTCCGTCGAATGCTGTGGATGGAAATTATAGTACCCCATGGGAAAATGTATCTACCGATACCGCTCCCACTATTACACTGCGACTGTCGGCAACGGCGAATGAGGCTCCGCAGATTCATAGGGTGATACTCTACTGGGGATTGCTGGCCCCTACTTTCCATCTGGAGACATGTTCAGATGATGCGACCAACAATTATTACTGTGACCCCGCCAGTGGTCAACAGCAGGCAGACTGGGATTCGATTCCTGATACCAATTACAGTAACAGTATCAGTCCATCTCTGATCTCCATCATTGAGTTTCAACCGATAACTGCGCAATACATCCGTCTGGTGGGTGTAAATCCACTTACAGTTGGCGGTATTACTGAGACCGGTACCTCTTACGTCCTTGATGAGTTCTATGTCTATGGTAGTGTACTACCACCCACATCCTCATCTCTTTGTAAGAGTGCCACGAAGGGGGCAGTTAAAGGGTTAGTTTCCAAGAACTGCTAGTAGCAGGCGCCTCTTATGCAGTGTTATGGCTCGTCTAATACTGTATGAGATGGCAACTACCCATAGATGTGAAGGATCACCTGGCCAGTCCAGGTGGCGATAGTAACATCGCGCTATGAGATGCTAGAGGGGAAGCCCTCTAGCATCTTTTTCGTAGGGGCCTGCCTTGCGCGGGCCCTGGGACCCCCTCCTCCAGGGCGTGTTACCAGGGCATATTACCAGGGCGAGAAGGGCCCGCGCAAGGCAGGCCCCTACGAATCGTCCCCTTGTACTTTGATGGACTGAACATTATACTTTCAGTACGAGCGATACAAAGGTGTATCCACCTTCACTGTCCATCTCCTGTTCGTAAGCTTGTATATTGTTTCCCTTTCAACGCAGAAGGAAAGGAGTATCCCTTGCCCGAACATGAAGAGCCTCGTATTACCTCTGAACAGGTTCTTGCCGTGCTACAAGCCTGCTACGACCCATGCTGCAAAGAGCGTGGCGTCAGTGTCGTTGAGCTAGGGCTTATCCAGGGCGTCACAGTAGCCGAAAACGGACATGATGTGCGCGTTGAACTGCTGCTGACCTCCGGCTGGTGCCCCTTCTCGACCCATCTCTTGCAGATGATCGACCAGAACGTGGGCGCCATCGAGGGCGTTGGCGCGGTCGACACCGAGATCGTCTGGAACACCGTCTGGACGCCTGAACGCATGACCGCCAGCGCGCGCGAGAAACTGACCCTACCAATGGCACAGTTGCTGCCATTGCGACAACGTCGTCTTGAGCAAGAGGCGCAGAGAGCGTGCGCCTCGGCGCCTATTTCGCAAGAGGAGATCAGCCATGTTAGACAATGACGCCTTCGTTTTTGACTGTGTTTGCCATCTCTTCAACTTCGATATGAACAACGCCTACGGCAAGCCGGGCCAGATGTTCATCAATCACCTCTACGCCTTCCACCAGGTGCTCACTCCCCCGAGCGAACGTCTCCTGAAGCCGGAAGAGTTCCTGCGCGAATGGCAGATCGACGAGATCGCCCAGATGGTCTTCGAGGAGTCGGGAACGGATATGATTGTGGCACAGCCCCTGCCCCTCACCGACCTCTTCTACGACGGTCTGTCGCAGTGGGAGAAGTGCGCGACGATGGCGCAGAGATATCCCGAGCGGGCCATCTTCTGGGGCTCCATCAATCCACTGGAGGGAAGGAAGGCGCTGGATCTGATGGAGCGGCAGGTCAAGGAGTATGGCGCAAAGGCGTTCAAGCTCTACAACGTGCGTTATGATTACGGCGAGCCCTTCCCCTGGCGCATGGACGATCGCCGTGTCGCCTTTCCCGTCTTTGAAAAGGCGCTCGAACTGGGCGTGAAGACCATCGGCGTGCATAAGGGCGTCCCGCTCGGTCCCCAGCCAATCGAACATACGCAGGCCTGGGATATGGATGGGGCCGCCGCCAACTTCCCTGACATAAATTTCGTCATCTTCCACGTCGGCCTGCCCTTTATAGACGAGATCTGCTGGCAACTGGTGCGCTACCCCAACCTGTACGCCTCAATCGCCGCCACGCTCAACTTCATCGTGCGTGCGCCGCGCTCGTTCGCCGAAAATCTGGGGAAGCTGCTCTTCTGGTGCGGCGAAGATAAGATCCTCTACGGAGGTGAGACGCCGATCTGGCACCCGCGCTGGGCCCTCGATGCGTTCTGGAAGTTCGAGCTGCCCGAAGATCTGGTGACGGGCTACGGCTATCCTCAACTGACGACGCAGGCCAAAAAGAAGATCCTCGGTGGCAACCTGGCGCGCCTGATGGATATCGATGTGGAACAGAAGGTCGCGGCGCTACGGAAGTAGTGCTGTATATTGCGCCACCTGATCCAGGTTCAGGTGGCGCTTTTCTCCTGGCACTTTTATCCTCAAGCACGCCGTCTTCAATAATGACCAACCTTTTTTCAGGCAGTGTTTTCGATACTAGAAAACTTGACAGCAAGTGACTCAAGTCTTATAATGTAGTACCAATAAAGCTTGCATTGAAGCACCATTTTGCAGATAGATAATTGCCTTTAATTAATAAGGAGATAGTACCGTGATGGAAGAGCCTCAGGATATGCCAGAGAACTCAGAGACGATAGCGAACGAACAGCAGCCGGTCGAGATAGTCGAGTCCGACAACCAGAGCGCCGCCGATGCTGCCCGTATCGCCGACCTGGAGACGCAGCTTAAGCAGGCGCGCCAGGAAGCGGTGGATAACTGGAACAAGTATCTGCGCGAGCGGGCCGATGTCGACAATATTCGCAAGCGCCAGGAACGCGTGACCGCAGATCGCGTGCAGCAGCAGAAGAAGGCGCTCTTCAATAAATTGCTCGATGTCGTCGACAATGTGGAGCGAGCACTGGCCTATCAAGATACACTCGATCGACAGCAGTTGCAGCAGACACTGCGCATGTTTCACTGGCAGATGAACGAGGTGATGCGTAGCGAGGGCATCAACGCAGTGCCAACGGTCGGAGAGCCGTTCAATCCCTACCTGCACGAGGCGATCGAAGTCGTCGAGAACAGCGATCAGCCGGAAGGCACCATCGTCGAAGAGGCCCGCAAGGGGTATACACTTGGTGACGAGACGCTGCGTCCAGCCCGCGTCAAGGTCAGCATGGGCAATAAGTAAGCATCGAGGGGACTCGCGCCGTCAGACACGAGTCTTACTAGTAACAGAAGAAGAAGGCTGGGACATGGACTATAAAGATTACTATAAAATACTCGGCGTTGCCCGTGGGGCGAGCGCGGACGATATTAAGAAGGCCTTTCGCAAGCTTGCTCGTAAATATCATCCCGACGTAAATCCCGGCGATAAGAAATCGGAAGAGAAGTTCAAGGAGATCAACGAGGCATACGAGGTGCTCTCCGATCCCGACAAGCGGAAGAAGTACGACACGCTCGGTCCCAACTGGCAGGAGCAGTTCGGCCCCAGCTTTTCTAGTTCGCGCCGGAGCAGTTCCGCATATGGCGGTCGGGGCGTCCCCTTCGAATTCGATCCCAGCAGTCCCGGCTTCTCCGACTTCTTCGAGGCGCTGTTCGGACGCAGCGGGCAGACGGGTCCACGCAGCTCGCGCAATGGTTCCGATATACGCAGGCGCACAGGAGATAATATCGAGCAGCCAGTCGAGGTCACTTTGCAAGAGGCGTATCTCGGTGCCTCGCGCACCTTCAATATCCAGTCGACCGAGGTCTGCCCGACCTGTAAAGGAACCGGCGAGGTGAGCGGCAAACTGTGTCCTACCTGCAGTGGACAGGGTGTGATGCCGCGCAACAAGCGTATCCAGGTGAAGATTCCGGCGGGCGTAGATAACGGCTCGAAGATCCGCGTGGCGGGCGAGGGGCAGCCGGGGATTGGTGGTGGAGCGCGCGGCGACCTCTTCCTGGTCATCAGCGTTAAGCCCGATGTCGCGTTCGAGCGCAAGGGTGATGATCTCTACGTGGATGTCGATGTCGAGCTGGTCAAGGCGATGCTCGGTGGAGAGGTGCCAGTGCCGGTGCCGGATGGGCGCAGGCTTATTCTGACCATACCCCCAGAGACGCAGAATAACCGCTCGTTCCGCCTGGCAGGCAAAGGTATGCCACATCTGCGCGGCGATGGGAACGGCAATCTCTACGCGCGCGTCAAAGTCATACTGCCTATGCGTCTCTCCTCGGAGGAGCGCGAACTCTTCGAGAAGCTAGCGCGTGGCCGGGGCGTCGAGGTACACTCGTAACCGCGCGAAAGGAGGGTACTCTCATGACTGAGAGGAGTGATGGCGCCTGGTACATTATCAGTGTGGCGGCACAGAAGGCTGAGGTACACGAGCAGACGCTGCGCCATTACGAACGCTTAGGATTGATCTCGCCAGCGCGCAAAGGAGATAGTCCCCATAGCCCGCGCCTCTATTCGGACCGCGACATCGAACGCGTCGTACATATTCGCAGCCTGATGCGCGACCTGGGCGTCAATCTCGCTGGCGTCGAGGCCATTCTGCATATGAAGGACCGTATGGAGCAGTTGCAGGTAAACCTGGAGCTGGAGATGACGCAGTTGCGCGATCAGCACGCCGCCGAGACGCGCCGCCTGAAGGAGATCATTGAGCGTCTGCAGCGTGGTTCCTCGTAACGCCCCCTTATAGCATGTATTGGCTCTACAAATGCGGCAAAGTCGCCGGGATCAGGTGATACTGCATCTCGCCGGTTAACATACGATCACCTGCTCAGTCCTGGGGAGGAACCGCCGGCATCAGACCGTTCTGCATCTTGAGTGCGATAATGCGTGTCGCCGCTTCGTCGACGCGCGCCTTAGAAAGCGTGCCATTCTGTAAGGCCGCTTTGAGACCATTAAGCATATCGATCATCTGACCGGCTCCTGTAGGACCGAGCAACATATCGTTGCCGGCGTTCAAGGCCATGACCGCTGCCTGTGGCATGCTGATCTGCTGACCGTTGATCTCGACGCCCTTCATGTAGAGCGCATCGGTCAGGACCACGCCGTCGTAGCCAAACTGTTTGCGCAGGATGTCGGTCATAAATATATGCGAAAGTTCAGCCGGATACGTCGGATCGATCGCGGGCATCAATACGTCGGTAGGCATGATCATACCAGGATCTTCCAGTTTGTCCGGCGCTTGAATAAAGTGCTTGAACGGGACGAGTTCGGTAGAATATATCTGGGCCTTTGTGCGGTTGACGACAGGGAGGCCGAAGTGGGCGTCGATACTGGCGTCACCCAGGCCAGGAAAGTGCTTGATGCACGCCAGTACACCGTCGCCCTGCATCGCCTTCATATAAGGACCGGCGTACTGAATAACCGAGTTGGTGGTATAACCAAAGGTGCGCGTCACCTGATCGGGCGCGTTCGGTACCAGCGCCACATCCACGTCGGGGGCCAGGTTGACATTAATGCCCAGCGCCTTCAGATCGTGTGCAACCAGGTGTCCCTGGGCCGCAGCGTAAGCGGTGCTGCCCGATTGATAGATTGAGAGCGCCGAGGGACGCGGCGGGTAGATATTCAGCAGCCTGTGTACGATGCCGCCCTCTTCATCAGTAGAGATGAGCAGGGGGAGCGTCGCGTTTTTCTGCATCAGAGCGATATCGTGCCGCGTCTGACTGGCGGTCAGCATCTGGAACTCATACATAATGACGCCACCGGCGTGGAGCTGGTTGACCATCATATTCAGGTCGCCCGAGTAGCTGGTATCGCCATACTCGACCATAATAAGCTGACCCAACTCCTCGTCCAGCGTCATGCGCGAGACATAGAGGCTTGCCAGTTGCTTGTACTTCATATGGGTGACGAGGTGCCTGAGACTGTCGATTTGCTGTGTGTTGAGCGGCTGCTGCACGAAAGGTCCAGCATTCGCCTCGCTGGTAGCGACGGGCGCAGCAGGTACAATAGCGGGACTGTTCAGTAAACGCAGTCCGAAAACGCTACCCAGCGTAACGAGGAGGGCAATGAGCAGCAATGTGATCGGCACGCGGATACCACCACCGCGCCGTCGACGTGGCTGTGGCGGTTTTGGCGGCTGTGAGGGTGTGGCGGGTACGCTCCCAGGTGCGGCAACAGGAGATGATGCCGCTTCTACCTGCTCGCTCGCTTGAGGGTGCGGCGGAACGGCGTGTCTGCGCTGGTTCTGATACTCCTGCGCAGGCATGGGGCGTGAAGGTGCCTGCCATTCTGCGGATGACGTGAAGGTCTGGTGTTCAGGAAAGGAGCGCTGTGTGGATGGTTCCCCCATGCGTGGAGATAGTGGAATATTGGGCCTCGTCGCCTTTGACACCTGTTCCTGCTTCGCCAAAAAGTAGGGCTTTCTGACATCGCTCTCTGGTCGTTTGTCAGATTGCTCGCTCATAGTCATGAGTATTCTCCATTAACAGTATCTTGCTTAATTCCAGTCTAAATAAGAAGTAGATAGAGAAATCGATATCTTGAATCGTTGAGCTCCTTACTTAGCCTGGCGGCACTACTTCTTCCCTCTTTGGGTAGTGCGGCTGTTTCTCTTGCGTGTGCGTGGGCGAGCCTGAACCTGAATGGTTGCTGACTCCTCCACAGATAGTAACGCATTGTTGTCCTCACCAGTTGCGGCGCTTCCTCCAGTTTCCCTTGCTTCTTCCTTTTCTACAAAATCAGGTGGGTCGTCCTGAATCTCCATCGTAGCAGGCTCGGACGGTTCAGGCGTCGCATCTGCTGTAAGATCGGGTGACTCGTCCTGAATGCTTGCCGTGGTTGTCTCAGGAGAATCGGGCGGCTCGTTCCGCGTCTCTGCTATGACAGGCTCGGACGGCTCAGGCGTCGCATCTGCTGTCTGCTCGTCTTCTACAGGAACGTATTGAGAGCCTACGGCGGGCTGCGTTGCGAAAAGCTCGGATATCGTCAACATCTCCTCTATATTTATTACTATATCCACTGCGGGCAACCCGGACGGCTCCTGAGGCATCTGCGGCGTCTGAGTAGCGACTGGTGGCTCTTCGGCTGCAGGCGTCGTTTCCATGATGGGAAGATCCTCCACCTGGGAAACGGAGATTGTCGATGACTTTTCCACGGTTAGAGGCCCAACAGAAGCCAGTTCTTCCATATTTATCGGTATGGTTGGCAGGGAGTATATATCTATATGCTCCCTCATGCCTGGCTGTTCGGTTTGTTTTGCGAGGGCCGGCGCTTTGAGCGTATCCTCCATCATATCCAACTCATCGTCTTCTCGTAAGGTCGTTGCGGGCGACTGTGCCACTGGAAGGACCGCCGTCTCAATCGGCGTCGACAGCGCCAGTGCCTCTACGGGAAAAGAGCCCTCTTCGGGTGTTTGCTCATCGTGCGCAAGCAGCGTATCGGGTGATAGCCTGGCTGCGCGCCGCCGGCGCGCCGCTGAAGCGCGCACATTTGGTACGACCGAGGCTGGCAAGAGCGAGTAGTCGAAGACAACCTTGACCGCGCGGCTCTGCGCCTTCTCTGCCGCCGTTGTGATGGCGGCCTGGTAGTTATTCAAAGGGAAGCGGTGGGTAATTAAATTCTCCGGATTGAGCAGTCCGCGCTTGATAAGTTCCGCCGCGACCTCGAACGTCGTGCGTTGTTCGCTGCTAGCGGGCGGCCAGGCTTCTACGCCGCTGCCCATCGAACCGATCAGGTTCACCTCGTGGTACCAGACGGGCGTGAGATCGATATGCATCATGTGCGGGCTCAATCCAACCAGCACGACCGTGGCCTGCGTGCGTGCCCAGCGCAGGGCGTGATGCAGGGTCTTCTGGCTCCCCACGGAATCGTAGATGACATCGTAGCCGCCGAGCAGCGTCCGATTGCCAGAGGCGCTTTGATAGAACTGCGCACCCGTAGCCCGCTGTATGCCGATGTAACTATCTTGCGGGTAGATGATATGCGCGGCGCCCAGGCGTGTAGCCTGCTCTACCTGGAAGGGGTGGCGCGCGAGCACACTGATCTCCGCCTGTGGAGCCAGGGCACGCACAGTCTGCAGCGTGAGCAGTCCGATTGTACCAGCGCCGACGATCAAGACGCGGTCGCCGGAGCGTGGAAGATGACGCAGCACGGCATGGACCGCGACCGAGGCGGGTTCGAGCAATACGGCCTGCTCGTCATTCATATCGGTGGGTATATGGAAGAGTTGCTGCTCGTGGAGCAGCATCTCCTCGCTCCAACCGCCGCCGATGGGATGTGGTGGCGGGAGATTTCCGCGTTCGCAGAGATTGTAGTGGCCCAGAGCGCACGAGCGGCAGAGCGGCTGCATCCCCGTCGAGAGGCAATTCGGACCATACTGGAGCGCCACGCGGTCGCCAACGTTAAGGAACTGGACATCGGCGCCCACCTCAAGGACCTCGCCTACGACCTCGTGACCGGGATAGGAGCGGCGCTGCTGCGGAATGGCAGCGGGCGCGATGCGTAGATCGCCGTCGACCTGTATCAAATGCAGGTCGCTGCCGCAGATACCCGCCAGGCGGGTGCGGACGCGCACCCAGGAGGTCGCGGGCAGCGCTTGACGTGGTATATTCTGTACCTGCAGAGGCGCGAAAGAGGAAAAGCAAGCTCCACGCCAAAAGCGCCTGAGCAATTGTGTCACCACCACCCGTTTCGGATCGAGGTCCAGCGTTGAAGTCCACATGGCTACATCTTACCTTCACTTCGGAAGACCGTGTGATCGTCTCTCCGACCACATACAAAAAAACCTGGCGCCCGTAAAGCGGCAAGGCCTGACATTTCGAAGGCAGTGTATCATGCTAGACCATGTGAGGTCAATGCGGATAGGAAAGATGACGGCGTTCAATCGATGCAAGGCAGGATGATCGTAAACTCCGTGCTCTTGCCGGGATCGCTCTGCGCGGAGATCGTGCCATTGTGAGCGCGTACAATCGCCGCCGCTATGGTCAATCCCAGTCCCGTGCCGACGACGGGTCCTCCATTAGCAGTGGTGGGAGGTTGATGTCCGCGGTAAAAAGAATCGAAGATGTGCCCCATATCCTCTTTCGAGATCCCCTCGCCATTATCGATCATGCGTATGACGACCTTCCTGTTGCCTTTATCGAGTTGCAGCGTAATAATGCCATCGGCGCCCGCGCGTCCGTGCTTGAGCGCGTTATCGAACAGCACAAAGAGGAGTTGTTTGAGTTGCTCTTTATCTCCCTGCAGGCCCAGGGATCCCTTCGAGGTCATTTTGAGCGTGATCGTGCGTCCATCCTTTGTCCGTTCCTTTGCCTGTTCAATCCCCTCTGTTGCAAGCTCAATCAGGTTGACGTACTGCATTTTGAGTTCCGCGTGCTCGCTATTGAGGCGCGAGAGGGTCAGGATATCGTTGATCAGGTAGGTCATGCGTTCGCTCTCGCTCTTCATGCGCTTCAGCACGCGCTGGGCTGTCTCTGGATCATCTTTGGCACCGCGCATGAGTACCTCGGTAAAGCCACGAATGGACGTGAGGGGCGTGCGGAGCTGATGCGAAGCATCCGAGAAGAAGCGCTGGAAACGCTGTTCGGAGGTACGCTGCAGCTCATCTGCGCGTTCGAGGCGCGTCACCATCTCATTGAGGCTACCGGCCAGGCGATCGATCTCATCTTGAGGTGGCAGACGTAGTGGAAGACGCTTACGCTGCTTGAGATCGCCGACAGCGATAGCCTGGGCCACGTCCGTCACGCGCCAGAGGGGACGCAGGAGCAGCGTAGTAAACAGCAGTGCCAGCAGTATGCCCAGGACGGTCACGCCGAGAGCAATAAACGCGATCGTGGGCGAGGACGCCTGCTTATAGGCAAACATCGACATAAGGATAACTGCCAGCGCCAGCACCAGGCTGTATGTAAACAGGAGCTGCACGCGCAGGCTGAAGAACGGTCGTAGCCAGGGAGGAGCGTCCCGGCTTGGTCCTCCTTCTTGCGCCATCGAGGGGTGCTCAAGTGGCTGGCCTGTGGAGGGATCTACCAGGCGGAGAGTGATGCGTGGAGCGTTCCCATTCCTGGGTATCTCCCTGGGTTCGGTTTCAAAAGGACGCATATCTCCTGCTTGCTCCTTTGCTCCTTAATACTTGTAACTCTGACATATCGATGAACTTTGCCACACAGATGAATCAGTGGCGTCTTTATAATTACTGGCCTTTCAATACATATCCCACACTGCGCACCGTCTGAATCAGGCGCGGCGTACTTGGCGAATCTTCGATTTTTTCGCGCAGGTAGCGGACATAGACCTCGATAATATTGGTCTCACCGAGAAAGTCGTAGCCCCAGACGCGATTGAGAATAGTCTGCCGATCGAGTACCTGGCGCGGGTGGCTCATAAAGAGATGTAAAAGATTGTACTCAGTGGCCGTCAACTCGATCAAGCGCCCGCCACGCGTCACCTCGCGCGTTGACGTATTCAAGCGCAGATCGCCGAACTGTAACACCTGTCCATTGGCCTCTCCATCGTCTGAGCCGGTCGCCGTAGCTTTTGCCCTATTCTGACGACGCAGGATAGCGCGGATGCGTTCGAGCAGCTCATCGAAATCGAACGGTTTCGTCAGGTAGTCGTCGGCGCCAGTCTTCAGACCGATGATGCGGTCCCTGACTTCATCTTTCGCCGTGAGCATCAATATAGGGACATCGCGCGTAGTCGGGTTTGAGCGTAGGCGGCGACACACCTCTAATCCATCAATGCCCGGCATCATCACATCGAGGATAATCAGGTCTGGATTGATACGCTGTGCCGCTGTTACTCCCAGTTCTCCATCTGATGCCGACTCCACCTGGAAGCCCTCGTAGCGCAGTCCCAGGCGAATAAATTCTATAATATTTTCCTCGTCATCGATGACGAGCACCTTCAAGAGTGGCTGTTTTTCCTGGTTGACTTGCCAGGAAGCGCCCTGTTGCATAGCTTCTCTCCCTTAGAACAGCGGATGATCATGGTGAAAATAGAAAAATATCTTCCAAATTCCTTCAGTTTGTTAACATCCATTATAGGTATCTCAATACCCTATCTGCAAGTGGGGCGGGTCATATCCTCAACCATTCTCAGCAGAAATTAATCTCTTCCTGTATCTGATCTTCCTGTATCTGATACGTAACAACCGCGTAATAAGCTTCGTTTTTCAGAGGATCGATGCCTCAGTGGCGGTCGTCGATCGAAGCATATCGACTGACCCATTGACAGAGGTTTATTGCTGATATATCCTAACATTAGTCGCATTATCCTTGAACGAGAGCGCAAAACGACTGACCCATCACGTTCAATCTTTGGAAAAGAGCGAGCGTGGAGACGCTGAAACGACCAAATGTAATGCCAGATGTAATGAAGAATAAGAGGAACAGTGGATTCTCACGGTACGCCCTGCGGAAAGGCTCCCAGCGATGAAGCTTACAATGAAAGGGGACTACGGCCTGCGAGCAATGCTTGACATGGCCGCTTATTATGGGCAGGGCCCAATTGAAAGTTCAGATATAGCGAGAAGGCAGTATATTCCCGAGCAGTATCTCGACCAGATCCTCATGGTACTCCGTAAAGAGGGCCTGGTGAAAAGTGTGCGCGGCCCAAAGGGCGGGCATATGTTAGCGAAGCATCCGGGCCAGATCACGATGGCCCAGGTGATGCAGGCGCTTGAAGGATACGTGCCACCGATGGAGTGTTTGCCGAATCCAGACTTTTGCAAGCTTTCCCCCGGCTGTGCGCTGCGCGAGGTCTGGCAGAAGATAGACGCTATGACGCAGCAGCTTCTCGCCTCTACGACGATAGAGGAGCTGGCACAGCGTCATAGGACCGAAGAGACCGAGACGATGTACTATATATAATGTGCGGATGGGTGTGGAGAGAACGTGACGAGTAGATAAAAGGGCGGTAGCATGTGGCTGAAGCAGTAGAGAAGCGCAAATTGATCGCCGTCGTGGAAGATGATCCAGACCTGGCTGAATTGTTTTACAACATTCTGGAGTACCTTGGTTCGTGGAGAATCAAGATATTCCCGGATGGGCAATCCGCTAAAGATCATTTGCCGGAAATGGGCGCACAGCTTATTTTACTAGATGTGGGATTGCCGAATCTAGATGGTGTGTCGCTCTATAAAATACTTCGCGGGCATAGCAACACGAGAAATATCCCCGTCGTTTTTATTACCGGGAGCTACGAATGGGAGCTGCACCGGATGGGGTTACAAACAGGACTTCTCCTACGCAAACCTTTCAATGTACATGAGCTGCTCAGTATTGTCAGGGCGTTGTTACCGGAGGAGCGGGAAGGCTAGCGAGATATGGCCCCATGGGCAAAAGATCTGACCGATTTAGTTGGTCGCACACCTCTCGTCGAGTTGAAGCGCTTCGCTGCTGGCGCGGAGGCAACCGTCCTGGCTAAACTGGAGATGTTCAGCCCCGGCGGCAGCTCGAAGGACCGTGTCGCCCTGCAAATGGTCTGCGAGGCCGAGTCCCAGGGCCTGCTGCGACCGGGCAGTACCATTACGGAACCAACCAGCGGCAATATGGGCATCTCGCTTGCCTGCATCGCCGCCGCGCGTGGATATCACTGCATCCTCACCATGCCCGATACGGTCAGCCTGGAGCGCCGCCTGCTCCTGCAAAGGTTCGGCGCGCAAGTGCTGCTGACGCCGGGCGGAAAGGGGATGCGCGGCGCCATCAACAAGGTCATCGAACTGCGCACAACGCTTCCACACGCCTGGTATCCACAGCAATTTTACAACCAGGCCAATCCTCGCGCCCATCGCGAGGGGACCGCCGTCGAGATCTGGGAGGAGACCGCTGGCGCGGTAGATATCGTTGTGATAGGGGTGGGCACCGGTGGTACGCTGACGGGCGTTGCCGAGGGACTGCGCGCCCACAATCCCGCGCTAGAGGTCATCGCCGTCGAGCCCGCCTCCTGCGCCCTGCTCTCCGGCGGGCGTCCAGGACCTCACCGCATCGAGGGGCTGGGGCCCGGCTTCTTGCCCGACACCTTGCGTGTTGACCTCATCGACCGGATCATCGCCGTCAGCGACTCCGACGCCGTAGCGACCGCTATCAGCGTCATGGAGAAAGAGGGGCTCTCGGTCGGCATCAGTAGCGGCGCGGTCGCCTGGGCCGCTCTGCAGGAGGCGCACAAAGAACAGAATCGCGGCAAGGTCATCGTCACTATCTTTCCGAGCGCCGCCGAGCGCTATCTACAGACCCTCCTTTTTGACGACCTCAGAAGCAGCAATCCTCATAAATAAGTCCGGCTTTGTAGCTCTTTTGCAGTGTCGAATCGTTAAAGAAGATAGCGAATGTGATAATCCGGAATGTCGCTGTTCCCTGATTACCTCTAGTGCAATTTCACTTGACCTCTTCGGGTTTCATCTGTATACTCTCCCTTGGGAGAGGCGGCAGGAGCCCGTACACCTTTACGACCCGCTTGAGGGTACTGAAACTAGAGGAGGATCGGCATTCTAATTTTGCCGAGAAGAGATAAGGTATGTTACCGCCTGTCCCAGGTACTCCAGGTACTCATCGCTTCTATCCGGAGCGTTCCGCGCGCGTCAGTATGCTCAGCGTTCTGATGCTTGCCAATCTGCTGGTGTGTGCGCTGCTCGCGCTGCTCCTCAGTAACATACTGTGGTCCAGCTATGTACATAACTTCACGCCCTATCTGAAGTGGCAGGACGCGCTGGTCGCCCTGCTCTGGTTCGTTGCGTTTATCGCGCTGGGTGGCTCAGTTTTCGTTCTACGCTTCCTCTACGCGCTGCATTGCGGTACTAAAAAAGGGATGCTGGTGCTGGAAAAGGGTGCAACCCTGATCGTGCGCGACCTCGCGGCTGAGAACCTGGCGAGTATCTTCTGGATGTTGCACAGCGCGTTCTGGTGCTTCGTCGCTGTGCTGACCGGGCTGCTACCGCTCATACTATTGGGTTGGACCACGCGCCTATCGCCGTTCGCGCTCGCCATCATCGCCACCGGAGTCGCGGGTGTGATAAGCCTGGGCGGCCTGATCGTCAGCGTCGTCGCCGGGATCTTTATCGTTTTTGGCTGTGTGGGCGTCGTCTCTTTCTGTCGCAGACTGGGTGGCGCGCAAGAGTACCCGTTAGCCAGTGGAGTGGTGCTCAGAATAGATAACTGTGTGCTTACTATCACCTGTTCGGGCATGTCAGAGTCAATGGTTGATCTGAAGCTACTGGCGGAAGACGATGCACGCCAGTTCTTTTCTCTCCTGCGCGAGTATTGGATAAGGGCTGGACACGCCTGGAACCCGGCGCTGGACAAGGAGATCGAGGATGCGCTTGACGAAGTGCGCGCCGTTTATACCAGAACCAGGCCGGCAACCATAAAAACGCAAGTTGTAGTGAAGTAGAGAAAATTGCCGCGCCAGTTGGAATAAAATGGGTGCCGGGTACGTTATATGTAGTGAAAGATTGACGTTTCTTTTGCCTGCCTGGTAGCCAGAAAATTTGTCGAAAAAAAGTGTTGACAAGTTTTCACAGAAGTTGTATACTTACCACTTGCCAGCGTATGTATACTAGTGATAGGGCGTTGTGGCGAATCCACAATGCAGAAAACGAGCAAGAGAAGAGGCAATTAACGACAGCGCAACACTCCCCGCAGGAGACTGCACACAGGATACTACATCAGTAATACACAAGAGGTTATTGCTATAGGCCACAAGAAATACTATCCTCGATCCGTTGTAGGGAGCTGTAAGGCGCAGAACACCACAATGACTTCGAGAAATGCGAGCGAACACTACACTATTCACCTTGTTCCTTTGTGAGCCAGGGGGGGAGTGTGGCTCTTTGTGTTGTTTGTGTTTGTCTCAATTTCGTTTCTTCTGCGAGGGGGACAGAGAGGTATGTTGCATACACGTGGGGCGAGTAAGCAGCTTTTTTATGTAAAGGAATAGGAGTAACCGCTTATTGCTTTTGCGAGCGGTTACTTTTCTTGTCATAGACCGTTTCACAACACAGGCATTATCAGGCATTATCAGGCATTTATCTAAAATTTTCCGTTTTCGTTTGCGTAGAGAGGCTCGATCTTCCGTGCCTCTCGCTTTCCTCTATGGGCGACTAGGTGAGAGGAGAACCCTAAATATGGCAGTAAATACCAGGGCTGTTGCGCTTCCGGAGCGCGTTTCGTTCGCGCGTATCCCGGACATTCGGCCTATGCCAGGTTTGATTCAGATTCAGCTTGACTCCTTTGAATGGTTTAAGAAAGAAGGTTTGCGCGAACTTTTTGAAGAAATTTCTCCTATTGAAGACTTTACCGGCAAAAATCTCAGCCTTGAATTTATAGTACCACCCGAACCCTTTGGAGTGCCGAAGTATTCGGAGGACGAGTGCCGCGAGCGCGATGCCACCTACAACGCTCCTCTGACGGTGAAGGCGCGTCTAATTAATAAAGAGACAGGCGAAATCATCGAGAAGGACATCTTCATGGGTGATTTCCCCTTGATGACGAAGGAAGGCACATTCATCATCAACGGTGCCGAGCGCGTCGTGGTAAGCCAGCTTGTGCGTTCGCCGGGCGTCTACTTTACCGTCGATGAAGATGCTTCGACCGGCAAAAAGCTCTATGCCGCCAAGTTGATTCCGGGTCGTGGCGCGTGGCTGGAATTCGAGACCAGTAACAAGAACCTGCTGACCGTCAAGATTGACCGCAAGCGTAAATTGCCGGTGACTACCTTGCTGCGCGCCATCGCGAGCCTCGCGAAGGAGCAGTGGCATTCCGAGGAGTTGGACCTCTCCACCGACCAGGGCATTCTGGACGCCTTTGCCGGTGTCGACAATGATCCCAACATTCGCTACATGCAAGCGACGCTGGATCGTGACCCGGTGAAGAAAGAGGAAGAGGCGCTGCTCGAGCTTTACAAGAAGCTGCGTCCTGGCGATCCTGCTACCCTGGACAACGCTCGCTCCCTGGTCAAGAATCTGTTCTTCAATGCGCGCCGCTACGATCTGGGGAATGTCGGTCGTTACAAGCTGAACAGGAAGCTGGATCTTGCTATTCCGCAGAACACGCGTATTCTCACCATGGATGATCTCGTCAATATCGTACGCCGTCTGATCACGTTGAACAATGGTCATGGGCGCAAGGATGATATCGACCACCTGGGGAACCGTCGTGTGCGCTGCGTCGGCGAATTGATTCAGGCCCAGTTCCGCGTTGGCCTGCTGCGTATGGAGCGGGTAGTCAAGGAGCGCATGAGTATTCAGGAGCCTGGGCAGGCAACGCCCAACGCCCTGATCAACATTCGTCCGGTAGTAGCCGCCATGAAAGAGTTCTTTGGTGGCAGCCAGCTTTCGCAGTTTATGGACCAGACGAATGCGCTGGCGGAGATCGGTCACAAGCGTCGTCTCTCGGCGCTGGGTCCTGGTGGTCTCTCTCGTGAGCGCGCGGGTTTCGACGTGCGCGACGTGCACCAGTCTCACTATGGTCGTATCTGTCCTATTGAGACGCCCGAGGGTCCTAATATCGGCCTGATCGGCAACCTGGCGACCTACGGCCAGATCAACCCCTACGGCTTCATCGAGACGCCGTATCGCAGGGTCTACAAGCGCCTGCGCGCCAACGATACGCGCCTGATCGGGCGTGAGCTACGGGGCCTCTATGGTCGTGAGCGTGAGGATATCAACACACCTGATGGAGACGTACTCTTCAAGGCGCGTACTCCTGTACGTGTGGACGAGGTGCTGTTCAACAAGCTGTCGCAGTTGCTGGGCGACACAGAGGTACGCGTGAAGTCGTTCGTCACCGACGAGGTTGAATATCATACCGCCGATGACGAAGAGAACTTCTGGATTGCGCAGGCCAATGTAAAGCTGACTCCGAACAATGAATTTGAGTCGGAACGTGTTCTGGCGCGTTATCAGGGTGATTTCGCGGAAGAGCGCTCCGATAGCATCGATTTTATGGATGTCTCGCCACGGCAGACCGTGAGCGTGGCGACGGCACTGATCCCGTTCCTGGAGCACGACGACGTGAACCGCGCGCTGATGGGTGCGAACATGCAGCGCCAGGCGGTGCCTCTGCTGCGACCCCAGTCGCCGATCTGCGGTACTGGTATCGAGCGGCAGGTAGCGATCGACTCCGGTCAGGTTCTGGTGAGCCAGGTCGAGGGAGAAGTCGTATCGTCGACCGCGCGTAAGATTGAGATCGTCGACGAGCAGGGCGAGGTGCATACGTACCGGCTGCGCAAGTTTGTGCGCTCGAATGCCGGAACCTGCATCAACCAGCGTCCCATTGTGGATAAGGGCGCTTATGTAACCTCCGGCCAGGTGATCGCCGACAGTTCCTCAACAGAACTGGGCGAACTGGCGCTGGGGCAGAACATCCTGGTCGCCTTTATGAGCTGGGAGGGTGGCAACTTCGAGGACGCCATTCTGATCAGCGAACGCATTGTGCGCGAGGATCTCTTCACCTCGATCCATATCGAGAAGTACGAGGTTGATGCCCGCGACACCAAGCTTGGACCCGAAGAGATCACACGCGACATACCTAACGTGGGTGAAGAGGGACTGCGCAACCTTGACGAGCGCGGCATCATCTACGTAGGAGCCGAAGTGGGGCCGCAGGATATCCTGGTCGGCAAGATCACGCCGAAGGGCGAGACTGAGCTGACGGCGGAAGAGAAGTTGTTGCGCGCTATCTTCGGTGAGAAGGCGCGCGAGGTCAAAGATACCTCCTTGCGTGTGCCGCACGGTGAGCGCGGCAAAGTCGTCGAGGTCAAGGTGTTCTCGCGCGAGGCCGGCGATGAGCTGCCTCCGGGCGTCAACCAGTTGGTGCGTGTCAGCATTGCACAGAAACGTAAGATCGGAGCCGGCGACAAGATGGCGGGCCGTCATGGTAACAAGGGCGTCATCTCGCGCGTGCTGCCGATTGAAGATATGCCATTCCTGCCGGATGGCACGCCGGTGGATATCATCCTGAACCCGCTCGGCGTACCACACCGCATGAACATCGGCCAGATCATGGAGACCCACCTGGGTTGGGCTGCTAGTGTGCTTGGCTTTAAGATCGCCACACCGGTCTTTGATGGTGCCACCGAAGAAGACATCGAAGACGTGCTGCGCCAGGCTGGCCTGCCCGATAGCGGAAAGGTACAGCTCTTTGATGGTCGTACAGGCGAGCCATTTGATCATCCTATTACCGTCGGCTATACCTATATGCTGAAGCTGGCCCACCTGGTCGAGGACAAGGTTCATGCCCGCTCGACCGGCCCATACAGCCTGATCACGCAGCAGCCGCTGGGTGGTAAGGCGCAGTTCGGTGGACAGCGCTTCGGTGAGATGGAGGTCTGGGCGCTTGAAGCGTACGGCGCGGCAAACATCTTGCAAGAGATTCTGACAGTGAAGTCGGACGACGTGGTAGGCCGCGTCAAGACCTACGAGGCAATTGTCAAGGGTGAGAATATCATGGAGCCCGGCGTGCCAGAGTCCTTTAAAGTGTTGGTGAAGGAATTGCAGAGCCTGGGTATCAACGTAGAGGTCCTTAACGAGGATGAGCAGAAGATTCAGTTCGTTGAGGATACCTCAAACGACGTGATGCCCGAACTAGGTATTAATCTATCCGGTTTCGAAGGAGACCAGTAATAGAAGGTGTCCAGGCGCCATCTTAGACAAAAATCCGGAGTTTTTGCCGGAGGATGGCGTTTACAGGAGGTAGCATGCTCGAAGTAAACGATTTTAATGCTATTCGTATCAGCCTTGCCAGCCCGGAGCAGATCCGTGGCTGGAGTTACGGCGAGGTAACGAAACCGGAAACGATCAACTACCGTACGCTCAAGCCGGAGAAGGACGGCCTGTTCTGCGAACGCATCTTCGGACCAACCAAGGACTGGGAGTGTTACTGTGGTAAATATAAAAGAGTCCGCTTCAAGGGGATCGTATGCGATAAGTGTGGCGTCGAAGTAGCGCGTTCAAAGGTGCGCCGCGAGCGCATGGGCCATATCGAGCTAGCATCACCCGTGAGCCATATCTGGTACTTCAAGGGGACGCCGAGCCGTATCGGTCTGTTGCTTGATCTCTCGCCGCGCAATCTGGAGCGTATCCTGTACTTTGCGCTGTATGTTGTTACGAACGTAGACGAAGAGGCGCGCCAGCGCGAACTGATGCGCCTGGACGAAGAGACAACTGCCCTGGCACAGGATATGGATGGCAAGGTTGTAGAGCGTATAAACAGTCTGCGGACGCAGCGTGACAACGCTATCCGTGAGGCCGAGAGCCGTTTCTCACAGTCCAGCCGCCAGGAGATCGAGGAGCGCCGCGAGCAGGATCTTGAGGCCGCGCGCCAGGCGGAGCGCGAAACCCTCTCCGAACTGCGCGATGCCATGGATGAGGCCGCCGAAGACGATATCGTCTACGCTCCAACCGATCAAGTGATCGTCAAGCGGGGTGACGTGGTGGCGTCCAAACACCTGGACACCCTGGAGCGCGTCGCCGAGACTGCCCGCAATACCATTGCTGAGCAGGCGCGCCGCGAGATTGAGGAGGCCCAGTCAGAGAGCAAGCGCGAGTCCGATCGTCTGGGCCTTGAGTACCAGGGACAGATCGATTCGGCACAATCTCACCTTGAGAAGGAGCGCAACGATACTCGGCAGCGCCTTGAGCAGTTGCGCCGCGACCTTGAGGGCCTGAAGAAAATGGACCTGTTGCAGGAGAATCGCTATCGCGAGTTGAAAGACAACTTTAGCGAAGTCTTCCGCGCAGGCATGGGCGCCGAGGCCGTTCGCGAGCTAATCGCGAGCATCAATCTGGAGAAGTTGTCTGGCGATCTGCGCCACGAGATCAGCTCAACGGTCGGTCAGCGTCGCAAGAAGGCGACAAAGCGCCTGAAGGTCGTAGAGGCGTTCCGCAAGTCAAACACCTCTCCTGAGTGGATGATCCTGACGGTACTGCCAGTGCTGCCTCCTGACCTGCGCCCGATGGTGCAGCTGGATGGCGGTCGTTTCGCTACCTCGGACCTGAATGATCTCTATCGCCGCGTTATCAACCGCAATAACCGGCTCAAGCGTCTGCTGGAACTGGGTGCGCCTGAGATCATTATCCGCAACGAGAAGCGCATGCTGCAAGAGGCGTGCGACGCCTTGATCGATAATGGCCGCCGTGGTCGCGCCGTGGCTGGTTCGGGCAATCACAAGCTCAAGAGCCTGTCCGACATGCTCAAGGGCAAACAGGGTCGCTTCCGCCAGAACCTGCTTGGTAAGCGCGTCGACTACTCTGGCCGCTCGGTAATCGTGGTAGGACCAGACTTGAAGCTGCACCAGTGCGGCCTGCCGAAGCGCATGGCGTTGGAGCTGTTCAAGCCGTTCGTGATGCGCAAGCTGGTGGAGCAGAACTTTGCCCACAACATCAAGAGTGCGAAACGTTTTGTGGAGCGTGTCAAGCCAGAGGTGTGGGATGTGCTGGAAGAGGTCATCAAAGACCATCCAGTGCTGCTGAACCGCGCCCCGACGCTGCACCGCCTGGGTATTCAAGCCTTTGAAGCGGTGCTGGTCGAAGGAAGCGCCATTCAACTACACCCGCTTGTCTGTTCGGCCTTCAACGCCGACTTCGACGGCGACCAGATGGCCGTGCACGTCCCGCTCTCCGATAAGGCGCAGGACGAAGCCCGCCAGTTTATGATGTCAACGCGCAACCTGCTCTCGCCCGCTCATGGCGAGCCATCGATCGGCGCCAGCCAGGATATGGTGCTCGGCTGCTTCTACCTGACGCAGGAGCGTCCGGAGAAGAAGGGCGAGGGCCGTGTCTTTACCGACGTCAACGAAGCTCTGCTGGCGTTCCAGCATGGTTTCGTCGAGCTGCAGGCGCGCATCAAAGTACGCCTGGGTGGCGAGGTGGATGTATACGATCAGCCGCCTCCCGAGAAGCTGACGTTGCACAGCAGCGGCAAGCCGATTGAGACAACCGTCGGGCGCATCATCTTCAACGAGGCGCTGCCCGAAAGACTGCGCTACAAGAACTATGCGATGAAAAAAGAGAACTTGAAGCAGATCATCGCCGAATGCTTCAAGGAGTACGGACGCGTCAAGACCACGGAACTGGCCGACGAGATCAAGCGACTTGGCTTCTATTATGCGACCAAAGCCGGCGCCACCATCGCCATCAGCGATGTCAAGGTACCGACTGGCAAGCAGGAAGAGCTGGCGAAAGCCGACGCCAAGATCGCCGAACTGGAAGAGCAGTACCGTGATGGCCTGATCACCGATAATGAAAAATATCAGCAGACGGTCGATGCGTGGAACGAGGCCACGGATAACGTAACCAAGATGGTCGAGGCAACGCTCGATCCCTTTGGTTCAATCTACACCATCGCCAAGTCGGGCGCGACGAAAGCGAAGTTCCAGCAGATTCGCCAGTTGTCCGGCATGCGCGGACTGATGGCGAGTCCGTCGGGCAAGATCATCGCCATTCCTATTCGCGGGAACTTCCGTGAGGGCCTGAGCGTGTTGGAGTACTTTATCAGTAGCCACGGCGCCCGTAAAGGTCTGGCCGACACCGCGCTGCGTACCGCAGAGTCGGGTTATCTTACCCGTCGCTTGATTGACGTAGCACAGGATGTCATCGTGACCGAAGAGGACTGTGGTACGACCGAAGGTATTCTGATCACCGATGCCGACTCTAAAGAGATGGGCCTGGACAACATGCGGGGCCGTCTGATGGGGCGTGTGCTGGCCGAGGCGATTCCAGAGCTTGAGTATATGGAGGCTGGCGACGAACTGACCGACGAGATGGTCGACGAGATCATCAACGCTGGTATCAAAGCCGTGCGTGTTCGTTCGGTGTTTGCCTGTCTATCGCCGCGCGGCATCTGCCGTAAGTGCTATGGACGTGACCTGGCCGCCAACTCGCTCGTACGTATAGGTGCGGCGGCTGGTATCGTTGCCGCGCAGTCGATCGGTGAGCCTGGCACGCAGTTGACCATGCGTACCTTCCACACCGGAGGTATCGCGGGTGCGCAGGGAGACATCACGCAAGGTCTGCCGCGCGTCGAGGAGCTGTTTGAGGCGCGTGTACCAAAGGACAAGGCCGAGATCGCGGAGATCGATGGTGTTGTGGAGCTCGTGAAGGACGAAAACACAGGCGCGCGTACCGTACGTGTCGTCTCGACCAACGTCTTCTTCGACGAGTACCCGCTGCCAGCCAACAGTCAGGTGCTGGTCAACGATCATGACCGCGTACAGAAGGACCAGATTATCGCCCTTATGCCCGCTGAAGGTGGGAACGAGCCGACACCTGTCATGGCTCGTACCGAAGGCGATGTCGTCATCAATCCTGACGGGCTGCTCTCTATCCGCTTCGAGGAGCGCGACGAGCGGTCATACCCGATCCCTGCGGCGCGCAATATAGTCGTAGACAACGGTCAGAGGATTCAGGCCGGCACCGCGTTCACCTCTGGCCAGCGCGACCCGCAGGACGTGCTACGCGTTCAGGGACGTGAAGCCGTTCAGACCTACCTGGTCAAAGAGGTGCAGCGCGTCTACCGTAACACGGGTGTGTATATCAGCGATAAGCACATCGAAGTCATCATCAGACAGATGCTGCGGCGCGTAAAGGTCGACGATCCTGGTGATACCGAGATGTTGCCTAACGACCTGGTTGATCGTTTTGTCTACGCTGACACTAACGCGCGCGTACTGGCAGAGGGCGGCGAGCCGGCCACTGCGCAGACCGTGCTGCTGGGCGTCACCAAGGCATCGCTCAATACCGACAGTTTCCTGGCGGCAGCGTCCTTCCAGGAGACCACACGCGTACTGACCGAGGCGGCCATCGAGGCGCAGACCGATCACCTGGTTGGTCTGAAAGAGAACGTGATCATCGGTAAGCTCATTCCGGCAGGCTCTGGCATCGCCCAGCGCCGCCGCGAACAACTCGCGCGCCAGCAGGCGGCGCGAGTTGCGGCAGCTCCGGTAGTCGCCGGTGTAGTCGCTGGTGGTAGCTTAGGTTCAAATAGCCCACTTGGTCTGACACTTGACAACGAAGACGATGAGTGATAACATATGCAACCGCGTATGTGTGAAGGAGAGGTTGCGGACGGCCTGGCCGTCCGCACTTACTTAGAAGGGACAGGGGAGGTTTTTCCTTGCCGACAATTAATCAGTTGATTCGAAAGGGCCGTTCGCAGAAGCAGAAGAAGGTCAAGGCCCCCGCGTTGTTATATTCATACAACGCGTTGAAGAACAGGACATCTCGCCTGCGTGGGTCGCCACAAAAGCGTGGCGTCTGCACCCAGGTTCGTACGATGACGCCTAAGAAGCCGAATTCGGCGATGCGTAAGATTGCCCGTGTTCGCCTCTCTAACCAGATGGAAGTGACCGCTTACATTCCTGGTGAAGGGCATAATCTGCAGGAACACTCGGTGGTGCTCATTCGCGGCGGTCGTGTAAAGGACCTGCCGAGCGTGCGTTACCACATTGTCCGTGGCACGCTGGATAGCGATGGCGTTTCAAAGCGCCGCCGTGGCCGCTCGAAGTATGGAGCCAAACGGCCAAAGCCCGGACAGGCAGCCGCACAAGCTAAGGGCGGGAAGAGATAATTAGTCCGGAATAATTAGCCCAGAATGGTAGGGCGTTAGCGCTCTATCACTGCCGATACCGCTTGAATGCGTCAGGTAGGTCGGTCGTTTATCACACATTATCACTGCAGGGAGCCAGAGGCTCCCCTCTGTTGTGGTGATGCCCTGATATTCTTCTCTCTATCGGTCTGCCCCATGGGGCCGCCGGATATTTGAGGATACTGTCAAGAACGTGTGTAGGCGTCCGAATGAGATCGGGGGAGACCCCGATCGAAATCGACGCCTTTTCTGGTGTCTATCGAAGCACATCCAGGCCCGACGATGGGGCTGACCAGAAGCAAGCAAAGCTGTTGATGAGAACTTCATCCGCCAGGAGACCGATGAAAGAGCATCGTCTCCAGGTGATTATTGAGGGAGGCAGAAGTTGCCAAGACGTAAAAGAGTGGTGCGACGGCCCGACGTGCCGGACGCGAAATATAGGAGTCGAAATGTGGCCCGCTTCACCAATAAACTGATGTTGGATGGGAAGCGCAGCCTCGCCGAGCGTATCATCTATGATGCGTTCGACGCAATTGAAGTAAGACAAAAACGCTCACCGCTCGATGTATTTGAGCAGGCGCTCAAGAACGCCACG
Organism: Ktedonobacteraceae bacterium; assembly: GCA_034438015.1. GTDB lineage: Bacteria > Chloroflexota > Ktedonobacteria > Ktedonobacterales > Ktedonobacteraceae > JACDAE01. The sequence continues at coordinate 55,617 of DAOTTD010000019.1, forward strand.
CCAACCATCGAGGTCAAGCCGCGCCGTGTCGGTGGCTCGACATACCAGGTGCCTATCGATGTGCGTAGGGACCGCGGCAATGCGCTGGCGATGCGCTGGCTCATTAAATCCGCTCGTTCTCGTACTGGTAGATCGATGGCAGAAAAGCTGGCTAATGAGCTGATGGACGCTGCGGCGGGCCAGGGCGCGACAATCAGGAAACGTGAAGAGACCCATAAGATGGCGGAGTCGAACAAAGCCTTCGCTCATTATCGCTGGTAATAATACATCATGCCAAGAGAATTTCCGCTCGAAAAAACAAGAAATATTGGTATCATTGCTCATATTGACGCCGGTAAAACGACCACAACGGAGCGCGTCCTCTTCTATACCAAGAAGATTCACCGCATGGGTGAGGTACACGAAGGGGCTGCTACAATGGACTGGATGCCTCAGGAGCAGGAACGCGGCATTACGATTACGTCTGCTGCTACAACCTGTTTCTGGCAAGATCACCGCATCAATATCATCGATACCCCCGGCCACGTTGACTTTACCGCCGAGGTAGAGCGCTCACTGCGCGTCCTCGACGGCGGCGTCGTGGTCTTCGATGCTGTGGCCGGTGTTGAGCCACAGTCCGAGACGGTCTGGCGTCAGGCAAATAAGTATAATGTTCCTCGTATCAGTTTTGTAAATAAAATGGACCGTATCGGGGCCGACTTCTGGCGTACCGTGCAGATGATTCGTGATCGCCTGGGCGCGGTTCCCGTTCCGATACAGATCCCCATCGGTCGCGAAAGTAACTTTAAAGGTTTTATCGATCTGATCGATCAGCAGGCAATCATTTTTACCGATGACCTGGGGACTACTTCGGATCATACCGAGGTTCCGACCGGCATGGAGGCTGAATTCGAACAGCACCGCGAGGCTCTGCTCGAGCGCGTTGCCGAGACCGACGAAGAACTGACGCTGAAGTACCTTGAAGGTGAAGAGATCACCAGGGATGAGCTCGTCGCGGCCCTACGCCGGGCGACCATAGCTGGTACGCTGGTGCCGGTGCTATGTGGTAGCGCATTGAAGAATAAGGGCGTGCAGGCAATGCTGGATGCAGTAATCGCCTATCTCCCATCGCCGCTGGATATTCCTCTGCCCGTTGGCACAGATCCCGACACGGGGGAGAGCGTGACGCGCGACGTTGACGACAACGCGCCGTTCAGCGCACTGGTCTTCAAGATCGTCTCAGATCCCTTCGTAGGTCGCCTCTCGTATATACGCGTCTACTCAGGCACGTTGGCCAAAGGTGGCAGCGTCGAGAACAGCACCAAGGGAAAGACGGAGCGCATCGGGCGCCTGCTGCGTATGCATGCCAATCACCGCGAAGATATCGATGAGATCCGCGCCGGTGACATCTGTGCCGCTGTAGGTTTGCGCAATACGTTCACAGGTGATACTCTGTGCGATCGTAATAATCCCATCGTGTTGGAGTCTATCGTCTTCCCGCAGCCTGTGATTGACATCGCGATTGAGCCCAGGACGCGCGCCGACCAGGACAAGATGGCAATCGCCCTCGGCAAACTGGCGGAAGAAGATCCAACCTTCCAGTTACATACCGACCAGGAGAGTGGTCAGACGATCATCGCTGGTATGGGCGAACTGCACCTGGAAGTGATCGTGGACCGCATGTTCCGCGAGTTCAAGGTGGAGGCGAATGTGGGTCGTCCGCAGGTTGCCTATCGCGAAACGATCACCCGGCCCGCGCAGGCGCAAGGCAAGCATGTGCGACAGACGGGCGGTCATGGACAATACGGCGATGTCTGGCTAAAGGTAGAGCCCAACGAGCGTGGCAAAGGCTTCGAGTTCGTCAATGCCATCGTTGGCGGCGTCATACCCAAAGAATATATCAAACCTGTTGAAAACGGTGTCAAAGAGACGTTGGATAACGGTATTATCGCCGGCTATCCGATGATCGATGTAAAAGCGACCCTCTTTGATGGGTCCTACCATGAAGTTGACTCAAACGAAATGGCCTTCAAGACCGCTGGTTCATTAGCGGTCCGCGAGGCTGCACGCAAAGCCGCTCCTGTTCTACTCGAACCCATCATGCTGGTGGAAGTGACCACCTCCGAGGAGTTCTACGGAGACGTTATCGGTGACCTCAACCGACGTCGTGGAACAATTCTGGGTATGGAGAGCCGTGGAACGATGTATGTGGTGCGGGGTCATGTCCCCCTTTCCGAGATGTTCGGCTACGTGAACGATCTCCGTTCTATGACAAGTGGGCGTGCACAATACTCTATGGAGTTTGCACACTACGATCCCGTACCGAAGAGTATTGCCGAGGAGATCATCGCGAAATCCAGTCGATAAAACACGGTACGGTTACACCTTCTATCATCATTGAGGTGCTGTTTTGCGCTTTAATGTTGTTGTCTTGCTCGGTGCCGAATTCAGGGAACAGGCCTCCCGAGCACTATCTACTATAAACCCATCCCGCGACTACGCGGGATGAGGACAAAAGCAAAGAGGAATAGAACAAATGGCTAAGAAGAGATTTGAGCGAACGAAGCCGCATGTGAATGTGGGCACCATTGGCCACATCGACCACGGCAAGACGACCCTGACGGCGGCGATCACCAAGGTGCTCGCGGCGGCTCAGCTGGC
>DAOTTD010000020.1:0-20497 GCA_034438015.1 Ktedonobacteraceae bacterium
AGGGATAGACCGCGAACTGGATACCTATGATTACCACGTCCAGGCGGTGGATCTGAGTGGTTCGGGCGAGCGCGTTCGGGCAGGGGTTGCCTTCTTTATTGCTGTGTACTCTGCGCTCAAAGAGCGGGGTGTTCGCCCAGCACTGGTCGTGCTGGGCGACCTGACCATCCAGGGCAATGTGCTGGTTGCTCGTTCACTCGTTGAGCCACTCCAGGTAGCGATGGATAATGGGGCCAAACGGGCGCTCATTCCGGTCGAGAACAAGCGCTCCTTCTTGGAGGTGACAGCGGATATTGTCGAGAGGGTCGATCCCATCTTCTATGGGGAGCCCCTAGCTGCTGCACTGAAGGCACTCGGTGCAGAATAAGTTCTATCTCCATTCTCGGTGGCTAAACATGCATGGAGGAACCTTATGACACATCGCCGTATGATACTGGCTCTTCTTCACTTTTGATGATTCAATGAACAGAACAGATGATTGCAGGAATGAGATCTGCTCACGGGTTGCGCAACGTGATTACAGCAAGCAAACGATGTTATATGAATCGGCCTCGTAAGCAATTTCAGCTCTATAGCTGTAAATTTTTACAATTATCTGAGGTGTAACTATTCAGTAGGGGGTCTGCAGATTGTCAGAACACGGGAGATGTGCGAGAGTAAGAGTATGACCAAAGACGAAGAACTGGAACAGCTGCGAGCGGAAAATGCGTTCTTGCGAGAAGAGCTTGCCAGGGCCCAAGAGCAACTGCAAGCCCTCCAGGATCGCCTGGGTAAAGACAGCCACAACAACAGCCTCCCTCCTCCGATCGCTTCGTGCGTCCACCCAAGAGCTTGCGGCAGAAGAGCCCACGGGTTGCGCAACGAAGGGTTCAATAGTACTTATAAGCCGTTGAGTGTGGGGAGTACTTTATCGGTCAGCATTTCCAAAGTTGTTAAATCGGGGAAGCTGCCACAATTCAGCATGAAGTAGTCGACTCCAAGATCGATGAACGGACGCATTTGCTCAACTATTTGATCTGGGGTACCGACGAATGCATTCTCAGGGCTTATACTCACCGCATTTAATTCTCTTACCATAGTTTCTGTTGGGGCGCAAACGCAACCCCCAAACCATGTTTGCCGCAATGTTTTCATATCTCGGTTGATTTCAGCACAGGCTTGTCGACATATGTTTACCTGCTCTCGATAGCTTTCCAACCCCGTCCAGGAGACACTCCACCAATCAGCATACCGCGCTATCAAGCTTAACATGCGTGGCTTAGAGCCACCTACCATTACAACGGGTCTGGGATCAGGTTTAGGCTCACAGTACGCGTCGACTACCTGATAATGTTTCCCTCTTACCGTTGCTCTTTCATCGTTCCAAAGAGCGTTGATAATCTGGAGCGTCTCTTCCAATTCATCAATACGCGTTCGGGGACCTGGAAAAGGGTAGCCATACGCTCTATATTCGTCTTCCTTCCAGCCTGCACCAATTCCTAAGATAAAGCGTCCCTCACTCATATACTGTAGCGTTGCAGCCATCTTTGCAAGAAGTGCAGGATTGCGGAAGGACTGACAAAGTACTGCATGCCCAAAATTGAGATGAGGGTAAAGAGCGGCAAGGTAGGTTAAAGTCGTCCATCCTTCGAGGATCGGCCTATTTTCAAATTGAAGGTGATCAGTCAGCCATGCAGAGTCAAAATGACCGTTGATGAGATCAAGCCCCCGCTTTGTAGCAGCAAGAAATGATGTGCGGGTTATATTGTTACGTGGGCCACCTGGAAGAGACCATCCAAATTGAATACGTATCATATGTGTGCATCTCCTTGCTTATGGTTTTTTTCTAGAGGCAGAATATCAGAAGATTGCTTCAGGATATCCTGATACCGCTTAACGAACGGGGAATCGGATGTATTAAAATCGAGAAGAAACAACCTGGCATTTTGATGTGGTGTCGGTGATATATCTTCAAAGCCGAGACCACGAGCAATTCTTATTCCATCGGGAGTTGAGCTTCGTGTATATATTTTATCGATAATAATACCTTTTCTGGCAAATTCTACCATCTTGTCGATAATTCCCCCCAGCAAGCGCATACCATATTTTTTGGGGTTTTGTACCCCCGCTCTCACGGCAATCCCCGCTTCACATTCTAGTGGGACACCTGGCGTAAACGAGAGAATGTCGCGAGCCTTTATATCCTTTACTTGTATTTCTTCCTTGATATATTGCTCTATAGTTTCATGCCTTAAAGGTTTGAGATTGACAAAACCCACCACGATACCCTCTTGTTTGACCACGTAGTCGATTTCAGGATTAACTTTGTGCCAACTCAAGCGGGTTTCAGTGGTGGTAGCGTTCAATGTTCCCCAGAGGCTAACTAATACATCGTAGATACCGGGTAAATCGTCATCTGTAGCTACGCTGAATACAATAGGTTCTTCTGCATACTGTATGGCATATAACTCGCTAGCTTCAGCCATTCTATCGATATACGCTTTCTCGTAGTATCCTTCCTTGCGTCCACGAGGAACCTTCTTTTTTATTTTCCCTATCTTTACATAGTGATGAAATGTGGTTCGCGGCATGTTGAGCTTTTTAATAGCTTCACTTGCGGTATAAAAGCCCTCAGGCGCTTTTGATATTTTCCCTACTCTTGGCATAAATGCTTCTTTTCTGACTGGCTCGGTGCAGCTTGTCTTATACCAGCCTTTTTTCTGCAAATTATAACACACACTTGGTTTTCTGGACTCTTGAACTTGACAAGATTTTTGTGGTGTGCTACCTTTGTATAGTCACTTGTACTCTTGAATACTTGTACTCTTGAGGGCGCAAACAAAGGAGGTGTAAGCAATGGCAAGCAGAGTCTACCGACCATTCAGTAAAAGGCACTCCCGCTATGTGCGTCGGCGTGTCTTTTCTGCGTTTCTGTGCCGCGATTGCGGGCGTTCCATTCGGCGCGTGAAACATGTTTCCGTCGATCTCTGTCCTGATTGTCTCAGTAGCGCGACTGTTGATATCACTCATCACACATAGAGAAAGGACGAGCTCCTATGCAGCAACAGCAAGCACGCAACACCCCGAAAGCAACGCGCATCCTTTCGCAAGAGATGCCAGATCAGATGGGTGCACCAGACGAGGCGTTCAACAAGCAGTCAGAAAGGACTCACATCATGAACAATCAGAAATCCAGCGGTTGCGCCGGTACCCTCATCGCTCTTGTACTCCTCGTGGTAGGCGTGCCAGCGGTGCTCTATGTCGCTCCCTCCGTCGAGCGCTATCCCAACCTGCCGGATGACCGTCAGCAACTCCAGCAGATCATCCAGCAGCTCCACGCGCCGTCACTGCCGAAGCTCAAGGCAAGCACGGGCGAAATCTTTACCGTCTCCGTAGAGCAGTAGCAAGCACGCGAGAAAGGCTATGAGTATGTCACAGCAAATGATCCCCTACAATCGCTCGTATACCGCGCCGGAGGTCCAGGTCGCGATTGCTGGCGCGCAAGGCGTCTTTATCACCCTGGATCTCGATAGGCTTGACGCCGTTGTTGAGACATTCGAGTGCTGGTTTAGCGAGCGTGAAGACGTAATTTTCGTTGACCAGGGCGAGACGGACAAGCAGGGGCTTGGCTTCCTACTGATGGAGTGGACGGGCTACGAAATTGACCGGCTTTTTCTGGACATTTTAGAGACGTCAGATTTCATTGAGGACTATACCGCTTATGGAAGGAGCGTGTAACCATGGCTGGTAGAGGTTTTTCAGGCACCGCCCGCAACGTTGCGCAGAACCGTGGCAATGTTCCCTTTTTACGCATCGTGCTTGGAGTGCTGCTGATCGTCTTTTTTCTGCTGGCGCTCATGCTCCAAATTCAGACCAGCGAAGCATTCATCCTGCATGGGAACGCGGTCACGCTGGCCGCCGATTGGGGCGTCCTGCGGCAGCCGTGGGATCTCGCACACGGGACGCTGCCACTCGACCAGGCGAAGGCGGTAATGTGGGGTTGGGGCATTGAGCTCATTTACCTGGTGTGCGTCATCGGAGAAGTAGCGGTGCAGGGCCGTCTGAATAGTCTGTTTAAGACTGGCGCGCTCGTGCTCATCGGCTTCGACTTCTGGACGGACCTCAACTATGGCACGATGGCGAGCGGCCTGGGTGGGCAAATCGCCTTCGCCGCTGTGACCTCGTTTATCGTCGCGTTCTTCGGCGTCCTGGGGCTCAATCTGATCTTCAGCGCTATCATGGAGCTCAGTTGAGCCGGAAAGGGAAAACGCAATGAGCGAGGACCAGCAGCAAGAGAAAAAGTACCCGGCTCCCACCTCGGCCAAGTTTGCGACCGGAGCGCTCCTGTCAGCGCTGCCGGTCCTCGCGCACTTTGGGCCGACCGGCCTTCTGCTCAGTGGGGTCGCGGGCTTTGTCGCCTATCGTCATGGCCCGGAGATTTACGATATGGCCCGTGACACGCTTCCCTTCTTGCCTTCCTTGGAGGGCAGGAGGGAGCCACGAGCCAGGACACCGGGCGAGCGTACCATGTGGAATCGTCTACTCGGATATCATCCTGAACAGGGCGAGCAGGCGCAAGAGCCCGCGCACGATGAGCAGGGCCAGGAGGACAGCGACTACTGGACCTATGACGGCGAAGACAGCGAAGAGCCGGGCCTCGACAGTTCCATGTTCACGTTCTCGCACCTTCTTGCGAGCGGGTTCAGACCGACGCTCCATAAAATCTTTCTGGGCCGCTTGAGCGACGGCACGGACATCTTTGTCGAAGCGAAGGACCTCTGTCATGTGGCACTGGCGGGCAATACCGGCAATGGCAAAAGCTCGCTGCTGCGACTCATCATGGCGCAATTGTGCTACATCCGAGTGAACGTCGTGCTGCTCAATCCTCACTACATGGTCTATGAACACGACTCGGGCGAGGACTGGACACCGTTCACGCCCTACCTTGCGCGTAACCCACTGGATTACGTCACAGCGGACCGTATCGCGTTTATGCTCAAGTGGATTATCGAACATACGCTCACGAAGCGCATAGAGCTGGCGCGTTCCGGTCAATCGGTCGGGAAGCCGTACTTTGTCGTGATTGACGAACTCCCGGCGATCGTTGCGGAACGCAAGGAATGTGCGACCTACATCGAGAAACTACTCCGCGAGGGCCGTAAGTACGGTATCTACCTGATTGTGGCCTCGACCGACTTCCTGGTGAGAACGATCGGGATGGAAGACAAGGGCGGCGCGGTGCGCAAGTGCTTCAGAACGGCCTGCTACGTGGGCGGTGATAGCACGACCGCAAACACGCTGCTAGAGAAGCAGGCGACGCCCATTCCAGAAACCGACCTGGGCAAGGGTACCATGATGCTACGCTGCGCTAAGACCAGCAAGGCGGTACTGGCAAGCGTACCGTATTGTGATAACGAGGCGTTGTATCTCCTGCTCGGGCCTTCGACATTCACACATTCTCATTCCCCGGCAGGTGCCGATTTGGAGCCAGAGAACGCATTCACGGTGAACGCTGAGAATGCTGTGAACGGGCTTGGGAAGCCTGTGAATGCAGGTGTGAATGACGGAGAATATTCTCAGGCCCGCGAGAATATTCTCACCGCATTCACACCTGCCGAAGAGGTGCAGGTACTCATGGCATACGCCGAAATGCTGAAGGCGGGCGAGAAAATCACACGAACGGGCATACGCGATTATCTCAAATGGGATAACCGACAATATCAGCGTATTGTGAAGCCGGTGTGCGATCGGCACCATATAGCGGAAGTGGAGGGATAGGATGTCACTCCTATTCAAGACGATCGGTCACGCCATACTCATTCTTCTGCTCGCGGTAGTTTGGGCACTCATCGCGTTTGCCGTGACAAACAGCTGGGCGGCGGGAAATGCGGCGTTCTGGATAACGGCCGTGCTCTGCCTCCTGGCATTCCTGATCGATGAGATGCAGAAGAGGAGGTCATAGTATGGCAGCAATCGTACAACAACGGACGCAAGAGGAGAGCGCGGCGCGGACATTCTGGAATAGCAAGATGCAGGCGCATCCCAACATTGCGGGCGCGGTGGCGGTCGGGCAAGAGATCGCGAGCTTCTTTCTCAACGGGCATTGCATTGTGGCACTGGCCAGATGGGTTATCCGCGTATCGGGCTATGTGGCGGAATCGGCGCTCCTGTTTGCGGTCCTGTGGATCTCAGCAACCAGTGTCGCGCCGCAGCTGGTCGAGCTGTTCATAAGCGCGCAACTGATGCAGCGCCTTATCTGGCTTGCATTAGTGACACTCGCGCTTATCCCTGAAATCATTCTCGGCAATGCGATCATCAACGCGGCGGCGCGCTGGCTCTCAGTGGTGCGCGATCGTCACAGCGTTATGGCCTGGGTGTGGGCGATCGCGTTCACGATCCCTACCCTGCTGTTTCTCATCTTAACGGCGCTTACCTTGAACACGCTGGCCAGCGCAGATGGGAACGTTGTGCAGGCGAGCGCGGGCCTTGTCGGGTTGCGTTGTTTCGCGGGTTGGAGCTATGGCCTGCTCGAACTGGTCTACACTGGCATCGGGCGTCGAACACTCAACCAAGCGCAACCGATGATCACCCCGGCTCAACTGGCCCCGGCTGCAGCCCAGATCGACTCTGAAGAGATCGCCCGTCAGCTCCTGCCCCTGGTCGCGCAAGAGGTCAGGCAGGCAATACCCGATACAACTGGCATAGGAGAGCAGCTGCACCAGTTGCGTGTGAATGTAGAGGAAATAGCGACACGTATTGCCCGTCAATCTGAAACAGTTGATGAAGCGGAAGATGAAACAAACATTACCTCATTTGAGGATGCGAAGGTTCATCTGAAACACCAGAACGATGAAACTGAACTGGAAACGAATGTTGAAATTGAGACACGTCCTACTCCTCGTGTCACGGTGAAACTGAAACAGGAAAGGAGTGCTGCAAAAAGAGCCAGTTCAGTTGAAACAAAAAGTGAAACAAACAATGCGCGTGGAACGGCCCGGCAGAAGGCGTTACGCGTCCTCAAAAGAAACCCTGAAATCAATGCTTCTGAGTTAGCAAAGCGGGTGGGTATCACGCCTCAGTATGCCAGTCAGATTTTAAAGCAACAGAGTAGCTAGAAAGGGAAGAACATGAGCCACTTTGAGAAGAAAGAGTACGACCTGGGCGGGAACACGACCGCCATCTCGTATGAAGTGACCGACGACTACTGCCACACGGCACAACTTCCCCCAGAACAGGCGGAGGACTTGTACCAATGGCTGAGGAAGCAACTCCACCACGTACCGGACTCAGAGACCGCATATCAGGCGATGGAGGCCGCGCTCCAACTGCTCACTGGCACTCTCATCAACGTGAGAACGGAACTCCTTGTCGTCAAGGCGATGATCGCAGCGTCTAGGGGACTGGAAGGGGAATAAACCGATGAAAAGACGAACGATCCCAACGAACATCCTTGCGGCTCCTGTCGATGTGCAGCGCTGCAAAGTGTGTGCTCAACATACGGACGTACGCTGCTCAGGATGTCGACAACCCATCTGCTTGCGGCACAATGCCGCGCCCAACACCTCATTTCACCTGTATTGTTTTGACTGTCGCTATGGTCCTACGACCGCAAAAAAGGAGGCATAACCCGATGATGCAACGAGACTGCTACCCGCCATCCTGGGAGCAATTAGCCCACGAAGCAAAGGAACGGGCGGGATGGATGTGCGAGGTGTGTATGGTTCCGCACGGGGCCATTGTGCGCTCCCCCCAGACGGGCAATCCCTACGTGATCTACCTGCAAGCCGCCCACGTCAACCATGATCACGACAACCCGTTCCCCAAGCTCAAGGCGCTGTGTCCGTCCTGTCACGCGCGCTACTACCGCAAGCCGCACGCGCGCCGGGTCCTTCCCTTGACCTGCAAACGGCTACGCGCCTGGCGGCGCGCCTGGAATACACGCCTGGCGAACACAAAAAAGCTAGCCCGAAGCCTGCAAGCATCAAGGGCTAGCGATGAGACGACGACTGGCAAATGTCAGCTCCCTCAACCTCCCTTCTATTCTAGCAGGGTGCAGTTTGGCTGGCAACTGGACGAGGGGATGAAGCGCCATGACTGAGCACGAATGGCAAGACTACCAGGCACGGCTCGCGCAGGAGGCAGCGGGCGCGACCTCGACGGCACATTGTGTTGGGTGCTGGTATGAGCAGAATGCAACACCCTTCCCGGCACACGACTCTTCCAGCCTCTGTGATGAGCACGCGGCGGCGATACGTCGGGCCTACTACGGACAGGAGGAGCGGGCATGATGGCTCAGCGCATCCGTTCCCCGCTGACCTGGATCGAGGGGAAATACTATTCCGCGCCTCAGATTGTGGCCACCTTCCCTGCAGCCTCCAGCTCTGATGTCTATGTTGACCTCTTTGGTGGAGCAGCCCATGTGCTGCTTCACCGGCCCTTCGAGAAGCAGCATGCAGAAGTCTACAACGACATCAACCAGGATCTCGTCAATTTCTGGATGCAATGCCGCGATCATGGGGAGGAACTGGAAGCGCGCTGCAGGTCGTTACCGTACAGCCGGGCGCTACACTATCAGTATCACTATGACCTCTATCATGGAGAGGAACTTGACCCGCTCGAACGCGCTGTACGCTGGTTCTACGTGCTCAGAAGTACGTTCAACGCCTTTATTGGCCCGGTCCATCATGGCTGGCTGGCGAGTTCTGGTCGTGTGGAGTCGGTTGCCTATCATACGGCGCTTGACCTGTTTGAGGCATTGCAGCGGCGCTTGCGCTACGCGCGAATTGACTGCCGTGACTTTGCAGCGGTTTTGCGCTCCCACGATAACCCACGTACCCTTTTCTACGTCGATCCGCCCTACATCGAGAAAGAGGACTACTACCAGCGGGAAGATGGAATCGCGTTTGGCCTGCGCGATCACGAGCGCCTGGCGGCCCTGCTCAATGACACCTCGGCGCGGGTGGTCCTCTCCTACTACCCGCATCCTTTCCTTGACACGCTCTATCCTGAGCCCAAATGGCGACGCGTGACCTGGGAGGTCACAAAACATTCACAGCGCGGCTCAGAGACGCGGGAGCGGACAACCGTCGTGCCTACGCCCTTGTGGATGGAAGAAGGGAGTATGCAATGAGCATGCAAGAAGACAGCACGGCAGCGCGGATTGCAGAGATGCTGCAAACCGACGGGCTCCCCGGCGTGCTCATTGCCAATCGCCCGCTACGGGACATGTCTCAGGACGTACTGCGGCACCTGGAACGAGCGAAGACGCCCATCTACGTCCGACATGGGCAACTGGTCCGTATCCAGCGCAAAGAGGACGGAACGCCCTGCATCGAGACGCTGACCGAAACCGCCTTGAAGGGCATGCTGGCACGAGCCATGAACGTTGTGAAGCTGACCGTCAAAGGGCCGGTGCATATCGCGCCACCCGATACCATTGTCAAGGATCTGCTCGCCCTGGGGGAATGGCCCTTTCTCCCACTGGATAGCATCATTGAGTTTCCCGTGTTCCGCCCGGATGGAACGCTGATCGAGACGCCCGGCTACGATGCCATAACCCGCCTGGTCTATGTCCCACTCCCGACGCTGCGCATTCCGCCTGTTCCGGTAGAACCCACGTGGGAACAGATCGTGGATGCGCTGGCCCTCATTGACGAGACCATCGGCGAATTTCCGTACCAGAACGAGGCGAGCAAAGCCAACACGGTCGGGCTCCTGCTCACCCCACTCATGCGCCAGTCGATCACTGGACAGGTTCCCTTAGCCCTGATCGACGCCACCCGACCAGGCACGGGGAAAAGCCTGCTGGCCGAAATCGTCGCCATGATTGCCACCGGGCGCAAGGCCGCGATGATGACCGCGCCCTACGATGATGACGAATGGCGCAAGCGCATTGCTTCCACGCTGGCAGAAGGGGCCACCATCATCACCATCGACAACATCAAAGCGCGCTTGCAAGCGGCGAGCCTGGATGCGGCGCTGACCTCCTCAGTAGTGAAAGAGCGCGTGCTCGGGCAAAGTAAGAACGGCATCTATTCGCAGCGCGCCACCTGGATGGCGACGGGCAACAACATTCAAATCGGCGGGGATCTGCCCCGGCGCTCCTACTGGATACGCATGGATGCGCGCACCGATAAGCCCTGGAGGCGGGGCGGCTTCAAGCACGATCTGGAAGCGTGGGTCCCGGCCCATCGTGGTGAGCTGATCGCAGCCTTGCTCACGTTGGCGCGGGCCTGGTTTGCCGCAGGCAGACCCAGGGCGTCGGTTCCGCGTATGGGCAACTTCCAATCCTGGGCCGACACCATCGGCGGCATTCTGGCATACACCCAGATGGTGCCGGGCTTTCTGGACAACCTGAACGCGCTCTATGAGCAGGCCGACGATGATGCGGTGCAATGGGCGGCGTTCCTGCGCGCCTGGCACGAGCTCTATCACGATCAGGAGGTACCCGTCTCACAGCTGGCAAAGGATATCAAGTCCGGCTCCTTCGATGGCGGCGACACAACGCTTGGTGTTGCCGGGTTCTTCAATGCGCTGCCCGATGATCTCTCGGATGTGCAGAAGGGCGACTTCAAACGTCGGCTCGGCAAGACATTAGCGTCACGGGTAGGTACCCTCTTCGATGAGAGCGGACTCCATCTGGTCAGGGACCACACCGATAAGCGCAGCGGCATTGCCTACTGGAAGGTCGTTGCAGATGTGCAGATTTCGCAGATTGCTATTCCCCAAAAGGAGGAAAATTTAGAGAGAAATACCTCTTTAGAGCAGGTGGGGGGCGGGGTTATGGGAGTCATTCATCTCGAAAAAAAAGCTGAGGGTGAGGGAAACACATCTGCAACATCTGCATATCTGCAAGAGCATTGCGCCACAACAAGACGAGAGGAGCCCTGGACACACTTCCGGTTGCTTGATGTGGTGCTCACGCCCAAAGGCGAGGGCATAGTGATCCAGGACTGGCCGATGAGTGTCGGGGTTCGCCTGCATGACACACAAGCGGTCGTGTACTTTGAGCGCCCGGAGGATATTCTCACGATCCGCGTGAAATCCTCGCTCTATGCAGACCGCTATCGGCAGGCACTCTACAGCCCGACGGAGTGGCCCTACAACGATCCGGGGTGGACCGATGAACGCTTGGCACAGATGGGGGAGCCCACACGGACCGAGCTCGGATTTCCACTCCCACCGAAGGAGGGCCGCTAAATGCCAGTCGATAGGAAAGGAACAGGGATGCTGACAGCAACCGTCCAATTTTGTGGTGCTGGTGGTACCTCAGAAGGTGCACGTCAGGCAGGGATACGTGTGGTTGCGGCCATCAATCATAACAAGGTTGCCATTGCGACGCATGAGGCAAACCATTCGACCGCGACACACTACCGACAAGCCATGGAAGCATGTGATCCTGACGAGATGCCTGAGAGTGACTGGTTACTCACATCACCCTGCTGCACCAACCATAGCCCGGCCAAAGGTCAGAAACAGTATCACAGTTTTGACCTTTTTGGCGATATCATCTTCGATCCCCTGGCAGAGAAAAGCCGCAACACCATGGATGATGTGATTCGATTTGCCGCAGCCAAGAAACGCGCCGGGAAACTATACACGTTCATCGTCGTAGAAAATGTGATCGATGTTGTGAAATGGCGACGCTACCAATCGTGGCTGAGTACGCTGACGACACTTGGATACCGTCATCAAGCACTCTACTGGAATACGCAATTCTTCGGAGTTCCCCAATCAAGAGATCGTGTCTACATGGTGTTCTGGTTGCAGGATCTGCCAGCGCCTGACCTGCAACACCGACCCGCTACATTCTGTGAATACTGTGAGCGGGAGGTAGAGGCCGTCCAGTCATGGAAAAGTCTCCTCAAATGGGGAAGGTATCGAGAGCAGTATGTCTATTGTTGTCCGCGTTGTACTCGTGAAGTGACCCCATGTTTCACGCCGGTCAAGTCGGTCCTTCATCTCGACAGGCCCGGTGATCCTCTTTTTGACCGGAAGTCTGGCAGGATCTTGGTCCAGAACACTATCGACACTATTCGCAAGGGGATTGAGCGACTCCATGGACAACCCTTTCTATATGCCTATTATAATAACCCGCTCTACCGCCGCCTGAATGAGCCTGTAGGGACGATCACGACGGTTGATCGTTGGGCGCTCGTCACTCCTGCCCGGAAGTTTGAGGAGACGACCTACCGCATGCTTTCCCCAGAGGAGATCAAATTATGCATGGGATTCCCTGTCGCGTATCAGGTACGAGGCACGGTAAAAGAGCAAATCTGGCAACTCGGCAATGCGGTCTGTCCTGCCATCATGTGTGAGATCCTGAAACGGTGTAGGACGGCGGTAGCGCCTCTGGGAAAACAGGAGGGCGTATCATGCCAGTCGATATGAGCCGCTATCCCACCAGTTGGCGCAAAGTCTCCCTCACGATCCGGCGTCTTGCCGAGTGGCGCTGTGAGTGGTGCAAGATCGAGAACAGCGCGCCGCTGCCAAGTGGACGCGAAGGGCGCGTGGTGCTCACGGTCGCACATCTGGGGACGCCCTATGCCGATGGGCGACCGGGCGATAAACACGACAAACACGATATCCGGCGCGAGAACCTGGCTGCACTCTGTCAGGCGTGCCACCTGCGCTATGACCTGGATGAGCATATGCAGCACGCCCGCGAGACACGGCAGCGCAAAAAGCGCGAGCAGGCGTATGCCTCCGGGCAATTGCCATTGTTTTCTGAGCGGGAAGGAGACGAGATGCATCATCCATCCTCTGACGAGCCAGCAAAAACGACACAAGCGACGCAACCTATCGAGGCGATAGATTGCAGATTACCCCACATGGAAATCTGCAACGTGGAGCCGCCTGTAGAGCCGTTCGCAGATTTCGCAGATGTGTTTCCCACTGATTGCCGAAAAAAATACATCGCACAAGAGACGAGCCGCTACGATTCAATTTTTGAAGGGGTAGGTATGGTTACCCCTCCTGAGTCACGCAAGAGGCTCTCACGGTCATGGTAGCGCGTCAATTTCTGGACATTCAGTAGTCGAGAGTAAGGAGGAGATGTTTTATGGCAAGACCAAAGAAGACACAACAAGAATCTGAGCAAACGGGGATGCCTGCCCCATCGGGGCTACTGGACGTAGAAGGGGCGGCGGCATGGCTCGGAGTGAGTCGAGCGAAGCTTTTTCAGTTGATGCATGAGGAGGGGTTCCCGGTGATCGTTATCCCTGATCGGGTGATTCGCTTTGATCCAAATAGCTTGTATCGGTGGGCGCTTGAGAAGCAAGTAAATGGGCGCTATGGTGTCTAGTTAGATAGAGAGTCATAAGCAATCATAGTGGATTGCTTATGACTGGAAAGAGCGAAATGATGTCAAGGCAGAAGAAAGAGAAGCAGGAAAAGCCGAAACGTCGGACACGTGGAGAAGGAACCGTTATCCGGCGTGATGATGGGCGCTATGTAGCCCGTATTCCATTGGGAAGCGGGAAACGGAAGGAAGAGTACTATGATACACTTCAGGAGGCAGAACGCGCAAAGCGTCGGATGCTGAATGAACGTGACGCTGGCAAGCTGGTAGTGGAGCGTGATCAAACCTTCAAGGAGTACTTGATGTATTGGTTAAAGGCATATCGTATGACGGTACGAGAGACAACATATTCCGTACGTTATGGGTATGTGATGTCTCGTGTTATTCCTGCTCTTGGACATGTGAAGCTGAAAAAGTTAACGGTAGAGATGTTTCAGTCACTCTATCAGCAGTGGGAACATGAGTTATCACCGAATACCATTCGTACCATTCACGGAATTGTGAGTAAGGCTCTAAGGGATGCTGTGATGTGGAAGAAGCTCACGCACAATCCTGCACAATATGTGAAGTTACCGAAAGAGAGAAAGGCGAAAATCCACGTATTAAGTGATGAGGAGATTGTAAGTCTGTTACAGTGTGCCCGGAAGATGAAGCTGTACCCATTGTTTCGGATGGCGTTGTTGTTGGGAATGCGCATAGGAGAGTTGTCTGGATTGAAGTGGGCAGATATTCATTTTGACACTTCAATGTTACAGATACAACGTACCGTGTATTATATGTGCGATCCTGATACAGGCCATTATAGATTTTATGAAGGGCCACCGAAGACAGAAGCAGGTGAACGCCTGCTTCATCTGCCAAAGGATATTATAAAGATACTGCGAGAGTATCGTGAGCAACAGAATTATGTGAAAACCTCTGCCTTCTATCGGAAGGATTTAGATCTCGTGTTCTGCACTCGTTCTGGCAACTACATAGCCTCTACGAATATAGAGAAATGGTTTGATAAATTGCTTCAGGAGGCAGAAATAGAGCATATGAAGTTCCATGCTTTGCGTCATAATGCCTCACTCATTTTAAGGAAATTAGGGATCGATCCTGTCGTGAGGAAAGAAATGCTCGGTCATGCTAGTATGGACATGACTGACGGCATCTATGGGCATACAACACCAACAATGCATAAGGACGCGGCTCAAGAAATAGATCGTTTGTTGGATGAGAGGGAAATGTAAGAAGATTTTGACACCTTAGCCGATATTTGGGTTGCCAAATATCGGCTGTTTTCTGTGGGTTAGCATGATGTTTGATACCTTAAATCTGCTTCTGAAGGGATGTTAAAGACTGTCATGAAATAGTATTCCTGACACCTGATTTGACACCTTATCGGCTATATTCTCCTGTACTTTTTTAGCCTGGTATGGACTATATTTTGTGACAAGTGATCGAGAAGTGAGCTTGAGGAGTACGTTTAAATGATGAGTTTATAGGGAAATATAATGAATTGACATCTTCGGACAGTGGCAACTCAACGAAGCAAGCAAAGCCCGAGAAGTGACCAGCGTCGTCGCGCTCAACTCGTGCGATGTCGTCACGAGGCCGAGCGCGGGCGGCGCCTTCCGCCGCATCCTGCATTCCGCTGGCACCCCATCCACTCATGGAGATACCACCTGTACCTCTACCATTCAAGAAGGAGACTTTCCCCCCATGACCGAAACAAATTCCGCACTCTCACCGTCCTCGGAATCCCACTTCGAGGAGCGCCTCACCGAGCAGCAGAAGCAGCTCCAAGCTCTCCAGAGCGAGCTACAACTGGAGCGCGCCCAGCTCACCCTGGAACGTCGCCTGCTGGAATCGACTCTGCCGGAGCCGGTCAAAGCGACGGTCAAAACGCGGTACCAGGGCCGCATCTTCGAGCAGGGCGAGCTCGACGCCGACCTGAAGGCGCAACAGGAGATGCTGGCGTCCCTGGCCGCGACGGGCCTTATTCGCGGCAACAGCTACGAGAAGCCCGCAGTTGGACAGATGATCACCGAGGCCGAAAAAATCCAGGCCGCGTTCGACAGAATGTTCGACCTGGAGATCGATAGCACCCGCCTGGGGCAGATCCGTCCGTTCAGCAGCATTCGCGAGGCCTACGCGCGCGTCACGGGCGACTCCAGCGTCGCGGGCTTTAGCGATCGCTCCACGTTGGGCAACATTCGCGTCTCGGAGAGCGCCCCCATCGCCCGCATCACTGAAGCCGATACCACCACAGCCTCGTTCTCCTACCTGCTCGGCACGAGCATGAACAAGCGCCTGCTGAAGGACTACCAGGCGTGGCCCGCCGAGTGGATGCGCTTCTGCAACATCGTTCCTATACGCGACTTCAAACAACAGAGCCGCGTCAGGCTGGGCGCGTTCGGCTCGCTGCCGATCGTCGCCGAAGATAGCGCCTACACCGCCGTCACCATGACCGACTCGGCGGCGACTTATGTACCACAAAAGCGCGGAAACCTTGTAACTGTTTCGCGCGAAGTAATCGTCAATGACGATCTGCAGGCCATCAAACAGATTCCGACCAAGCTGGCGGTAGCCGCCGCCTACACCCTGGCAGAGTTCGTCTACGGCTTTCTATCCGGCAATCCAACCATCTACGACGGCAGCCTCCTGTTCACCAGCGGCGCCCCACATAGCAACCTGGGAGCCAGCGCGCTCTCCACAGCCGCGCTGCAAGGTGGCGTCACGGCCATGCGCGAACAGACCAACTACGCGGGCAAGCGCCTGGGCCTGCGCCCACGCTTCCTCGTCGTCCCGGCTGAGCTGGAATGGACCAGCATGGTGATCACGAAGAGCGCGGGCGCCCCTGGTAGCAACAACAACGACATCAACCCGATGCTCGGCTACGTCACACCGATCGTCTCGCCGCAACTCAGCAGCACAACCCAATGGTTCCTCGTCGCAGACCCACGCGAGGTCGATACCGTCGAAATCGGCTTTGTCGGGGGACAGGTCAATCCGGCACTCTTTATCCAGGATTCTCCTTTACTCGGGCTGAATTTTTCACAGGACGCCATCAGCTATAAAGTTAGACAAGAATACGGTGGTTGCGTAACAGACTACAGGGGATTATACAGGGGGATATAGTGTTACGGGCATCTAGCAAGGGATATTACTGTGATGAATATTGAATGAGCATCAGGAAAGGCAAAACTTCTCATGTCAGGCTTTACTAACGCCGATGGCTCCACGCTGGTCGGCGCGCTGAAATCCGGCAGCCAGGGCCAGGCTCTGCAGGTCGATACGGCGGGCAATCTGCTGGTCAATGTCGCCGTCGGTGGCGGCGGTGGTGGCGGCTCTACCGTCAACATCGCCGATCCCACAACGCCGGCCAACAAGATGGCGATCGACGCCAGCGGGAAGATTGGCATCAACAACTTCCCGGCCACCCAGCCCGTCAGCGGCACCGTCAACGTCGGCAATCTCCCCACGGAGCAGGCCGTCAACCTCAACCAGGTCAACGGCACGGCGCACTCGGTCAACAATCCCGTGATCACGGAAGATCAGGTCAGGGCGTGGATTGCAAACGGGCAGGGATTTTCAGCCACCACGGGCAAGCTGACCGCCGCCGGGTCGATTATGGGCGGACTCAGCATCTTCAATCCCGGTGCCAGTGGCAAGACGCTCATCGTCTTCAGCGTTGCCTACATTATCGGAAACAACAGCTTCAACCAGCTCAATCTGACCACGAGCGATCCTGCCCTGGGCACCAGCGTCTCAGCCACGAATAATAAGGCGGGCAGCGCAACGAGCAGCGTCGCCTCCTGTTCCTTGACAAACACCAATGTCACTCCGGCTGGCACGATCGTCGCGAGCGTCGGCAGTGCCAGCAATACCTTCACCCAGGTCCTGTTCAACGGCAACGTCTTCGCCGTACCGCCTGGCAACGGCATCGCCTTCTACTCTAACCTGAGCGGCGCCAATAGCTGGGCCACCACCATCACATGGGTAGAGATATAGCGCATTTTTCGTTCCTCACGCGAGGAGAAAGGAATCACACCATGCTTGACCTTCTAGAGATGACCTATGGACGCTACAACGGAGGGCAGACGGTTCCCGCGGGTAGCTACCTCAATCCACGCACGCTGTGCATCTTCCAATCGACCAGCGACGCCGCGCTGCCGCAGGACGGCACGTTCTGTCGCGTCGATGCCAGCGGCACGCAGACGTTCGCCACTATCGCGACGAACCTCAACGCGCTGCTCGGGACCAGCTATACAGCGGGCAGCTTTCACGCCTGCGCGGGCGGCGACAATGTTCAATCGCCCGGCACCATGACCAACGACGCATGAACGCATGAAGCGGGGAGGGTGGCCTCAAGGTCGCCCTCTTTTCCAGCAAGAGAGGAGACAGGCAGCAATGATCATTAAGCGCGGCATCCTGCAATCATTCGATCCGACAACCTACACAGCCGCGGTACTCCTGTTTGAAGCCACCTCGTATGCGCTCGCGGGCGTTCCGGTGGCGAATCATCTCGATAGCACCTCCGCTGTCCCGAATGCGCTCTGCGCGGTGCTGTTCTTCGACGAGCACAATCCACAGGACGCAGTCGTCCTGGCGACCTTCGCCAACGGGACGAGCGGTTTCCCTACGCCGCCGCCGGGGCGCCTGACCTTCGTCCCTGGCTACCTGCAGATTAGCAGCGTCAGCATCGCATCAGGCAGCATCAATACCTACACGCTCACGGGTGGCAGTTCAGGCATTCCTCAGAACGCTGCCGGAATATTGTACAAAGCCTTCTTCAGCAGTCCCAGCGTGGGCGCCAACATCCAGCTGGCCCCGCATGGCGCGAACATGACCACATACGCGACCATCGGCGCCCTGGCGGTCGCCGGCAATACGCTCGGCGGCATGGGTCTTCTGCAGGTAGACAGCGCGGGCAAGGTCGATATCAAGGCCAACGCCGGCACCTGCACCGTTACGCTCTATACCCATGGTTACGTTATGTGAAGCAATCGCCAGCAGTCAATCTACGGAGTATACGCATATGCTTCTTGCAGATATCGAGACAGCGGTTCGGCAGGATCTATTCGATCCCCTGGGCAGCTCAAGTCAGCGCTGGGCCACCTCGGACCTGGATCGCGCCATTGATAAGGCCGTGGACAGGTACTCTCAGTATTACCCGAACATTGTTTTTGTCGATCTCCCAACGCAGCCCTACCAGCGCACCTATCCTTACCCGGTCCCCTGGAACGCGTCCTATCCCGTGTGGTGGATCGAGCGCGTGCTGTACCCCTTGCAGGCCTATGGATCAGGCTTCGCGGCTCCGGGAGCAGGAATGGGCGCAACAGCGGTCGCTGGCGCAGCCCTGGGCATCGGCACGTACCAGTACGCGGTCACCTTTCTCACGCCAGGTGGCGAAACTCCACCCTCGCCGTTGACGCAGGTGATCACCAGTTCCGGCAACCAGAAGGTAGCGCTGCTCTCCATCCCTACCGGCCCCAATGCGACGCTCATCCCTGGCACAGCCACCAATACGGTCATCGGGCGCAACCTCTATCGCTCGCAGGTGGGCAGTACGACGCTCTACCTGCTCGCAACGCTGCAGGACAACGTGACCGCCAGCTACAGCGATAGCACCCCCGACGCCGCACTTACAGGCAAAGCGCAGCCACCCGTTGCAAATACGTCCGGGGTGATGCTCTGGCCGCCCTTCGAGCGCGACTTCGCGGAGTACTCCCGCTTGTATCCCCCTCCATACCGAAACCAACCAACCATAAAAAATATATCTCACATCCCACCACAGGCCAGAGCAACGCAAACAACCGCTAAGCGTTTTCACCTGCTTAACGGTGTTATTTTACCCATTCCTAGAAAGATACTCCCGCCTAAAAAGTGCCTAACAAGCAGGAATATCTTTCATTTTTGTCTACTCACGTTTCGGTTTCCTCTTCTGCTGCTTTTTCAGGTTTAAACGAGCAATAGGAGAATGCGAAGTATGCTCCCTACGCGCCTCTGTACTCCCAAATCGCTCGACATATGTCCTGGTCGTACCTACATCACTATGCCCTAATTCGCGAGAAAGGCTCAATATCTCACCGCCCTGCTCCATATACATCCTTGCAAAAGTATGCCTGAAAGTATGGGCAGACAAACGCACATTAGCATCAACATCAAGACCCGTAACCCTCTTAATTCTTCTCAAAAGACTAGAAACCCCACCAGCCCTAAAAGCTTGTCCACGGTTTCTCTTCCCGCAACTCAAGAATAAAGAAGGCTCATCAGGATGAACAGGTTTACGAAACTTATGAATATACCTCCAAAGCATCTTACCCACTTCGGGGTGCAAACCTATCTCACGCTCCTTGCGACCCTTACCAAGTACCTTGATATAGCTATCGTGAAAATCCTCCAAACGGAGATTTCCTATCTCAGCAAGACGGACACCCGTATCCAACAACAGGAGTAAAACAATATAATCGCGATAACCCTCATCAGTAGAAAGATCACACGAAGAAAGTATCTTCTGTAAATGCTCATCGCTGAACGTCTCTGTCACTTTCTTAAGCGGCTTAGGAAGCGCAAGCCGACGATCAGCAGGATTTCTCTCTATCAGCTCCTCTCGGTAGCACCAACCAAAGAAAGATTTCCACACGCGAACATGAGCACGAACCGTATTGACATCCAAAGGCGAAGGATTATCACTATACTTACTAGCCAGAGAAACCAGAGGAGTCTTTAAAAGGCAGGCCACACACTCACGCAAATGCAGAACTGTCACCTGCTCAAGATCAGTTACATCACAAAGAACCTTCAACAAATGGGCAAGCAAGCCCAAATGGTGACGATAATTCTTTAGCGTGTAAGGAGAAAGCGGCCTAACTTCACAGTCCCTTATAAAGTGCTCAATAACACTCTTCGCACCATCCAACTTCATAGAACACCTCCTATTAACTGCTTGTACACAGCGCGAGGCACTCAAAGAGAGAGATGCCACGCTCGCTGCCTCGCAGGACTCCACAAGCGAGACGACGGACGAAAAGTATGAAAAGCTCATCCACATGAATACCCATTTTTCTCAGTGCCTCGCAAAACCTTGATTCCAGACACCCCACAGGCTATACTAGAGAGGTAGCCGTCGAAAGACCGCCCGACCTGCTTGCGAGAGTCGGAACTATTCCCTGAGTCGAATGCCCCTGAAATCCACAAATGAGAGAAGAAGGGAAGTGCTTGCTTCTGATC
>DAOTTD010000021.1:0-7400 GCA_034438015.1 Ktedonobacteraceae bacterium
CAGCGGGAGCCTGGTCAAGCGGCGTGTGCCCGAGCGCAATGATAGCAGAGGTCTTAGGATGACCCAGCAGATACGAAACCATGTCCGATTTGGCTGGACCGAAGTCGACGCCTGTGCCTAACTCCTCGCACGTCGCACCAATGGCCTGCAGAGCCTGCTTGACACCTGCGTATCGCTGGACAGCATAGACCTGAGCCGGAAACTCGACCGGGCAGAACACGTGATCACCGGACTTGATCTGGCCGAGTTGGATCATGTGCTGTGCGATCAGTTGCCCGGACTGGACGAAATCCTGACCCACGAAGGCCTGGACGCAGCTCGCTCCCTGACCTGAGGACCCATTGATGTTGAACGCGACGACGGCAATGTTCTTCGCCCGCGCAGCGCAGACGACTTTGTTCAGACCCGGATCGGGGATCGACAATGCGACACCGGCGACGTTGCTTGCAAGGGCCGTGTTGACCTGAGTGATCTCCGTCGTGTCATCGTTACTGGCATACTGGACCTGGAGCTTGAGGCCATAGGTAGCGGCCGCAGTCTTCGCTCCGTTGAGGACCGGCACAAAGAAGCTGTCGCTCGGACTACTCTGAATCTCGAATAGGATCGTGCGTCCGGAAATGTCGTTACCCCCACTGGGAGCGCTGCTGGCTGACCCGGTAGTGCCGCTGCCGGCAGTGCCACCACCACAGGCCGCCAGCAACACGATGAGGGCAGCGCAGAACGCGCTCATTACGATCCCGCGCGGTGTTCTCAAGCGACGGCCATCCACCAGGCGGGTAACTTTCCCTTGCATAAAGGACGTCCAGAATTTACGATGTCTGCTCACCATTGCTTCCTCCTTCTTTGGACTATGGTGATTTGTAGCTTTACTAAACTAGCGGTCGATGCTAAACGGTCATACGAATACTGACGGTGAACCAGGGCCTGGAGCGCCTACTGCGCCTGATCTCTCTTCTCTCTTTGTCTCTCTGTTGTGGGCCTCTCCTTTCTCGCCTAGCTCGTGGTCAGTCCAGAACCCTGGACTCCCTTCTTGCTGAAGCGGATCATTCTTCTATTATTGCAAAGTAGGGAGACAGAACCTTGATGGCTGCATCCCTTGCTTTTGACCACCTTGTCTAAAGGACGGTTGGGCAATCCAGTGATTACCCCCATCTTTGGATTCTTGTGCGAGTCAGACTGCAAATCTCTTTGCGCAAGATAATGTTTGCAAGGCTGAACCTCAGCAATAGATCCAGACAGCCTCACAGATTTGTAGGTAACAGTAAAATTTACAATTCTTCTTAGATAAGTGTCAAACTATATGCTAATGAATCGTTTGCTTCGCCCGTTGCCATTGTGGGAGGGCAGCCTGGCAAATTACGCTTGCCCCCCATGTAAAGCGTGTTGGATGAGTGTTCCATTTAGTCACCTTGAGCCACTCGATAATGTGGCCGGGTTGGGTCAAATGCTGCTTCTCCAATCGGGTTTTTTTTGCCACCGCTTCGGGAGCTATTACCGTTCCCGTTCTTGCGCCTGATCTGACCGGCTTCATACCAACCCCGATTCTTTTGCCAACGGTAGCCCGCCTCGTGTAAGACACGCCGGATCGTATAGGTGCTCACATGGGGCAAGCCATCGGCTGCCTGGCGAAGCGTTTGTTTGAGCAGCGAGAGCGACCAGGTAGCTGTGCCATTCCCTTGATGCTCTGACATGCGGTGCACCTCGGCTAAGATCCGTTCTTTCTCGGTCACTCCATAGCTGGCAGGCATTCCTCCTCTGTGTCGTGGTTCCAGAGCTTTGAGCCCTTCTACATTAAATCGACTCACCAGAAGAGCCACCGTATCGCCGACGCGGTAGCCTGCTGCCCTGGCCGCTGCTGTGTAGCTGTGACCATCTGCTACGCTCAGTAGCGCTTTCGCCCGCTCTACATGGCCGGCTGGCTGGCTCGGCGAACGGCTCAGTCGTTCGAGGAAACTGCGTTCCTCCGTCGTTAGAGCGCGCAAGGGATCTTTCTGATGTCGTGACATAGCAGATCCTCCTGGGCTGAAATTTTTACCTCCTCGGCCTGATCCTTCTCAGATCTAATGGCAATCCTCAGAGCAAACGATACACTAATAGTTGCGTTTGAGATCAGGCTTCTAAGCAAATTCTAACCATCGCTATTGTAGAACAATGAATTATAGTAGAGATTGCAAAAGATATGCGCAATCATTAGAGTGCAACCGGTTGCGCAAGTATTCAAAAAAAATACATCTACCCGGCTGCCTCCGGATTTTTGCCTGGCACTAATCGGGCGGTTGTCTGTCGCACTACTAATTCAGTGGGTACAATCTGGTTTTCCGGCTCCTGGCCATCCAGTAGAGCGAGCATCATGTCCATGGCCCGCTGTCCCAGCTCAAACCTGGGCTGGCGAATAGTAGTCAACGGTGGCATGGCGTAGGTGGCCATGTCGATATCATCAAAACCGATAATGCTAAGGTTGTCAGGAACAGAGAGGCCACGTTTGTGACAGGCGGCCAACAGGCCTATAGCCGCCGCATCGTTGTAGCAAAAAACCGCCGTAGCCCCCGCGGTCAGTAATGGCTCTAAACTGGCCTCACCGCGTCTGGCATGATCCACAATGCTATCGGAAGTAAAAATGAGGGCGGGGTCTGAAGCAATGCCGGCGGCTGCAAGCGCATCCTGATACCCTTTCAAACGGTATTGGCTTGACTTAGGACGATTGGTAACACCCACAAAACCGATGCGGCGATGCCCCAAAGCAAGTAAGTGTTCAACGGCCAATCGAGCCGCATGCACATCATCGACAGTAACAAAATGCATGGTCTCCCCCGGCTGCTGTTCATTGATGACAACAATGGGAACCTTGCTGCGTTCAAAGAACCGGGGATACTGCTCAAATAAGTGTGAGGCAATGACGATAATGCCATCCACCCGACGCTTCTGGAGCATCTTAATAACCGCAATTTCTCGCTGCTGATCATTTTGCGAGGTACTGATAAAAACGTTGAAGCCCGCCTCAATCGCAGCCTGCTCCACGCCTTCCACTACTCGCCCCATGAATGGATCAGAGATCGCGGCTAACACCATGCCGATGGTCCAGGTCTTATTAGCGGCCAGGCTCTTCGCCACCGTGCTGGGAACGTAATCCATCTCTCTGGCTAACTCCTGTATCCGTTTTCTGGTTGTTGCGCCAATACGAGGATGATCCTCGAGCGCACGTGAGACGGTCGAAGGAGAAACTCCAGCTTTTTTTGCGATATCATAAATAGAGACGGGCATGACGGTAGACTCCTGCGTCATCGAATACCTCCGATTGATGCGCTACGGTTTTGTGAGTTCTTTGCGCAACCGGTTGCACATAGTATAGACAATAATTCCATACTTGTCAAGTGTATAGGCCGCGAATTTGTAACTGAATATTGTGGTGGGGAAAACTCGGCAGGTGGAAGAGTGTATGACTGTAGGAAAGAATCGTTTATTTGAGGCCCTATGCTGGAACTAGCGCGGTGGCCAGAAAGATTGAGCCCTTTGTTCTCAAGACTGAGGAACGGAGCATAGCCTGCTCTCTTGTACTTCTCAAGCGCACAAAACCACGCTATGACGGGGCCAGAATGCGTCATAGCGTGGTTTTGTGCGCTTGAGAGCTCCCCCACAACCCCTCTACGTCTCAAGTCAAAGCTCCAACATCCTTACGA
Source organism: Ktedonobacteraceae bacterium (assembly GCA_034438015.1). Classification (GTDB taxonomy): domain Bacteria; phylum Chloroflexota; class Ktedonobacteria; order Ktedonobacterales; family Ktedonobacteraceae; genus JACDAE01. The sequence continues at coordinate 3,678 of DAOTTD010000021.1, forward strand.
TTCCGATCTTCTAAAGATTCCAGCGCTACATTGAACGCCTGATGAGTTCTGAAGAGTTCCGATACTGCTGGCGAACCCTCTCCGCCGCAATCCTGGCTTAGCCATCCATGTTAGTCCAGGCCCATCTCTACGACGTCCTTTTCTGTCTCGCTGGCCCGCCGCCCGAGCTCCTGGTAGAGTTCCTCGATGGCATCGAACGAGAGGATGGATGCAGTCCAGGGCCCTGTCATGAAATGACGAAGCTCCTCTGTGGGTTGTGCCTCGAGTTCCGCGACGAAAAACGATTCTGTCCTACCTGATTGCAGCTTAGCCTGAGTGTTTGTCATTGCCGTGTCCTTCCTTACCGACGAGCGGTCACTTCCTGTGAGGGAATTTGTCCTTTCCTAAAGTATGACTTCCTCCCGTCACATCCCTATCTCGGGGACTCTAGAATACATCACGACGAGCTCACACCCTCAGAAGCTGCTCTTGCTGGTACGGCTTTGCGTTAATCAGCGGCTTAGTGCTCATTTTGTTAAATGTGGCCATATAAATAAAAGATCAGTACATATGATGACCTGTATATCTGTATTTCAGGAGAGGGAACCGATAAATCACGGACGCGCTGCAAGCTGGTCCCTACCCCGATAGATGCGCAAAAAATGTGTCAGGGAGAGACCTGCAAGCAGGGAGAGTGTCATTTCGACTTATCCTGTACAGACTCTTTCCTTTGGATACGATCGTTTCAACCCTGCAAGCAGGCAGAGCGCCATTTCGACTGGGGTGGAGCACGACGCCGCACATGCTCGGGGTCGGCTTTCAACCCTGCAAGCAGGCGGAGCCCCATTTAGACCGGGCGCTCTACCATTCTTAGCTTGACGCATATTGAGCCTGCCTTGCGCGGGCTTGACTGGGCACCGACGGTGATATATACTGCTGGCGATTGATCATTGATATCATCGCTTCGACATAAAATGCTCATATTTCTGATGTGCATGAAAGCGGTAGTTGATGAGTGAGAGTACAGATCGGCCAGTCGATCAGCCAGGCGCGCCAGTGGCGAGTCAAACGACCACAGACGTCAAGCTGGATAGTGCCACGATATCTGAGAATGAGACCCACCTGATCGAGCTACTGCGCGAGGGTGACGAGCGCGCTTTTGCGCTGTTGGTTGAGCGGTATCATCATGCAATGCTTCGCCTGGCCATGATCTATGTTTCCGGGCAAGCAGTAGCAGAAGAGGTCGTTCAAGAGACCTGGATGGGCGTTCTTCAGGGTTTGAACCGTTTCGAAAGACGTTCCTCACTGAAGACCTGGATCTTTCGCATTCTCGCGAATTGCGCGAAGACCTGTGCATTACGTGAGGGGCGTAGCGTCCCTTTCTCCTCGCTTGTGGATGCCGAGGTTGCCTCTAGCGAGCCTGCTGTGGACCCTGATCGTTTCTTCCCGCCGGATGCTCAACGACCGGGAGCCTGGGTATCTTTCCCAGAGAACTGGGATGAAATTCCTGAGAGGCGACTGCTTTCGCGGGAAACCTATGTCTGCATCGGGGCGGCTATTGAGGCACTTCCGCCGAACCAGCGCGCGGTCATCACACTACGCGACGTGGAGGGCTGGATGTCGGAAGAGGTCTGTAGCGTCCTCGGTGTCTCCGAGGCAAATCAGAGAGTCCTGCTTCACCGGGCACGATCGAAAGTTCGGCACGCGCTTGAACGGTATCTCGATGAAAAAGAGGAGGCCTGAGGGGGAAGCAGTATGGATACATGGTTCAGAAGGCTTTTCGCACGTGCTTCAACGAAAAAGAATCAACCAGCCAGGATGACTTCCAGGGAGGGGATTGCCTGTCAGGAGGTTGTGGAACTTGTCACCGATTATCTCGAAGGCGCTCTTTTGCCAGAGAAACAGGCGCAGCTTGAAGAACACGTTACAGGCTGTGACGGCTGCGCAAATTATATCGAACAGGTGCGTATGACTATTGGTATGCTCCGCAACCTGGCGCAGGAACCGGTTTTTCCAGAAACCAAAGAAGATCTGCTTCAAGTGTTTCGCCAATGGAAGAATAGTCAGTAATCCGTCTGCGACCGGTCTGCCGCGCCAGTTCGTGTTGTATTTTTGTTACGATGATGCTATACTTCCAACTAATGAAACGAAACGGTGTCGTAATGCAGGGAGGGGATATGCTCACAGATGAGCAAGCAGGGCGCAAAGCTGGACGCCCTCGCAGCATGGAAGCCCACCAGGCTATTCTCGACGCCACGCTTGCGTTACTCGCTACACAAGGGTTTGAGACGATGAGCATCGAGGAGGTAGCTACACGCGCTGGCGTGGGCAAAACGACGATCTATCGCTGGTGGGACTCCAAAGAAGCTCTTGCTTTAGAGGCGCTACAACATCTGTATGCTCAATGCCCTATCATTGACACGGGCAATCTTCGTCATGACCTCATTGCCATGATCGAAGATTTTATCCAGCTCGTGGAGGAGAAGAAGCCGCTGCTGGAGTGTCTGACCTTCAAGTTGCTGGGGGATCTCAAAACACACCCTGAACTCTTTCAGATGTTTTATGCACGCATTGTGGAGCCGCGCTTGCACCAATTTTTACAGTTAATCGAGCGTGCTCAGCAACGGGGAGAGCTACGCAAGGATCTCGATCCTTCCGTACTTTTCGGCGTGTGCGGCGGTCATTTCTTCTATCGTGTGCTTATCTTCGGTAAAATGGTTCCGCGCGGTGTTCATTGGTCGGAGCAAGTCGTTGATGCGATGCTCAATGGCGTTGCTGTTCACCACGAAGGCTGCAACTGTGAACATAAAAGCCGTGTACAGCTAAGGGACAACAGAACGGAAAAAGATAGGCCATGAAGCAATTTGCCTCCACCAATTAGGGAAGGAGAGAGGCATTTTCATGCGAGGATTGTCTTACAAATGGGTTGTCATGATGGTTGCGATCTTCGGCCTCTTTATGGTGATGCTGGATCTCACTATCGTCAATATTGCCATCCCGAAACTGCAGACCGACTTTGGCGCCAGTCTGACTGACGTTGATTGGGTAGCTACCGGCTATGCGCTGGCTGAAGGCATAGGTATTCCGCTCACGCCGTACTTTTCGGCGCTCCTGGGCAACAAGCGTTTCTATCTGCTGCTGCTTGCCCTCTTCACGATTGGTTCGGCCCTCTGTGGCGTGGCGTGGAGCCTTTCGGCTCTGACTGTCTTTCGTATCTTGCAGGGGCTGGCAGGGGCTGGCATGATCCCTATGTCGATTACCCTGCTCTATAGCGAGTTTCCGCCACAGGAGCGCGGGATCGCGATGGGTTCGCTCGGTGTGCCGCTGATGGTAGCTCCGGCGCTCGGTCCAACGGTTGGTGGCTATCTCGTCACGTTTATCAGTTGGCGGGTGATTTTCTACATCAACGTGCCTATTGGCATTCTCGGCTTCATCCTGGGTGCCATCTTCCTGCGCGACATCCGACCTGAGGGGGGGCGCACGCCTTCTTTTGATATCGCAGGTTTCCTCTGCTCCACTATTGCTCTGGGCTCCCTGCTCTACGCCTTCGATAAAGCCGGGTCCAAGGGATGGGGGTCCTTGACGGTTGACAGCTTCCTGGCCATCGGCCTTGCCTTCCTGGTGATCTTTGTCATCGTGGAACTGATCACCATTGAGAGCGGCAGGCAACCCCTGCTGGATCTGCGTATCTTTGGCTCCAGAACCTTCGCTGGCGGCAACATTGCCTTGATGATCATCGCGTTC
>DAOTTD010000022.1:0-8389 GCA_034438015.1 Ktedonobacteraceae bacterium
GAGATGGCTCGACCGCTGGTGTGCCAGTTGGGGTGCCCACTCCACCGCTGGATAGCTATGTCGAGAAGGGATAAGCGCTGAAGGCATCTAAGCGCGAAGCCGCCCCCAAGACGGGTAGTCCCATCTCTTGATGAGATCAAGATCCCAGGCAGAAGACCTGGTGGATAGACTGCACGTGGACACCTGGTAACAGGCGCAGCGAAGCAGCCCTAATGATCGTACGGCTTGTTTCACCCGATCGATCCCGTGTCAAGGGTGTGGAGCGAGCGCCACTGCCTCACTCGTGCGCCGCGCTCGGCAAAATTGAGGTAATTATGCTCTAACGGTTGGTGTATAAAAAAAGATCTGGCTTACAGGATAAACTGTAAGCCAGATCTTTTTTTGTGCTCTTACTTCTTTTTATCGTCAGGTTCTGATCGTGCACGCGGAGCAATTCTGGCTTCGACCTCACTTTTATACCTGTTCACCTCTTCGAACGTACTATACCAGCGCCCTCCTCGCTTGACAGCAGCAATGCGCCCCTGTCGTATGAGCCAACCCAGGTAATCGACCGAGTACCCCGCTGGTTGAGCCAGGGTTGAGAGGCAATGGGCGGTATCGATCGAGCTGAGTCTTTTTGCGCACCAATCGTTCGGCTAAACGAGGATCGAGGCGCGGTTTTTTAGGATCATTTTTCCCTGTCATTTCTCTACTGCCCTCTCATAATAACCACGATCGTTGTAGTATAAGGCAGATCGTGATCATTATCAAGGTTAAAATAGCGATATATATCTCGATAAGGTCGTTCTGTGTTTTGTTGCATCCTGAGCGTGGTCAGGACCTGCCGTAGTTCGCCAGCGCGCAGCGTATCTCTTGCTGTACATCCGTATCCTCTTCCGTCTCCAATGCCCTATGCAGCGCCGTCAATGCCTGCTCGCCACCAATGCGTCCCAGCGCCCAGGCGGCGTGGCCACGCACAAGCAGCTCGCGATCATGCAGTGCTCCGATGAGGGCGGGAACGGCTTGCGGATCGCCGCTATTCCCCAATGCGACGCAGACGTTGCGCAACAGGCCGCGCCGCTTTGCGCGTTTGATGGGACTGCGTCGGAAGCGCTCACGAAATTCTTCTTCGGTCAACGAGAGTAGTGGGATGAGCTCGGGGCTGCTGCCGACTGGCGGGCGAGGGCGAAACTCCTGGAGGTGTCCTGTCCCTTTTCTTATATCCTGAACGGTGATGAGCGGCCTGCCGTCGGTGGCGCGCAGACCCAGGCGCTTCTCCGCCACCTTGTTGACGGGGCAGACCTCCTGGCAGATATCGCAGCCAAAGATGAGGTTGCCCATCAGCGGGCGCAGTTCCAGCGGGATGCTGCCGCGCAGTTCGATGGTGAGGAAGGAGATGCAGCGCGTGTTATCCAGCTCGTAGGGATTGGGCAGTGCGCCGGTGGGACAGGCGTGCAGGCAGATCTCGCAACTGCCGCAGTTGGTCTTGAGCGGCCCGTCGGGTGTGAGTGGAAGGTTGGTGACGATCTCCGCTAAGAAGATCCATGAGCCCCAGCCCTTCGTCAGGATGTTGGTATTCTTGCCGTACCAGCCCAGCCCCGCGCGCTGGGCGACCGCACGATCAACCATGCGACCGGTATCGACGAAGAGGCGCGTCTCCGCCTCCGCCCCTATCTCCTGGCGCGCGTACTCGCGTAGCCATGTCGAGAACTGTTGCAGCCTGGGTTTGATGATATCGTGGTAATCATCTCCCCAGGCGTAGCGCGCGATACGTCCACGCGGCGTGCCCGTCTCTTGCTCGTCCGGCTGCTCTGTGAGGTAGAACATACTTAGCGCGATGATGGACTGTGCCTCTGGCAGCAGCGCGTCGGGGTGGCAGGATACGTCGGCGCGCTCGCTGGTGAACCAGGGCAGGCCGTCCATCAGACCGCGTGCGATGCGCTCTTTGATGACGCGCTCGGCCTCGGGAAAGGCTGCGGCGCTGGTGATATGCGCAGCGTCGAAGCCGAGCGAATATGCATACTCTTTGACCGCCTGAGCGTTTAACATTAGTTGGTCACGTCCCGTTGCTGGTTTACCCACCAGGCTACTCCTATAAATACCGCCAGGTAGACGACGAGCGTGATAAACGCCTGCAGATCGGAGACCGTGCTCGCCTGTGAGGTCGGCGTGATATAGTGATCCTGATTTTGTGAAAGCGCGCCAATGCTGTTGCTGATAAAGTAATCTGGAATGGCCCTGACGAAGTTGCCCGGCGCTCCCGTGATGGTGTTACCAATCAGGAAGAGAAAGCCGCCCAGGACGGTCTCCAGTCCCCACCATACCAGCGAGCCAGCCACGCCCGCTGCCGTCGCTCGTCCCAGGGTTGAGAGGCAGAGCGCGAGCATGCCGAAGACGAACAGTTCGAGCATGACGATGAGCAGCTTGAGCAGCGTATGGAGGAGCCATGCCCCGCTGAAAAAGCTGAAATCGATGCCGATCCCTGTCAGGAGATTGAGAATGGCCCCCGTCAGTATACCGAGCGGCACGAGCACGATCATACCCATCACGATGCAGATCAGGATAGCCCCCACCTTGCTCAGGAAGAACTGTGTGCGCGTCGGTCCGCGCGTGAACATCAGGCGCACGGTCCCCACGCTGTACTCGCCGCCGACGATGGTGCCTGCCAGGATAATGATCAGAATCAGGCCAATGATGCTCCCTATCTGCAAGGCAACATCTACTGAAGCAGGCGGACGTAGCGGCGATGATACGCTTTCGAGCGCCCTCTGCCTGGCCTGGTCCAGCTCCGCCTGCGTCGGTGAGTGATCAAGACAAAGCGTCCCGACCGGGAGATTTGCTGTGCAGGGTGGTGGTAAGAAAGTCGCTTCGGGACTGGCGAGGACGAAGATCGAACCAATCGAGATGATGCCGAAGAAACCCACCGTGACAATGATCGCTACAATGCTCAAGATCTTGGACATCAGGCGGCGGCGTATCTTGTAGAGTTCGACGCTGATCAGACGTAGAAGCACGCCGAGATAGCTCTGATTGCCTATAACGACGCTCTCCAGGCGTCTGGGTGATGGCATCGCCTGCTTTGCAGGCATCTGTGGAATGCTGCTCATCGAAACCTCACTTTCCGCTGCGGGGAGTCTCTGACGGAGTGCTCGGTGCACCCGCCAGTGCCTCCATGCCCAGCGCGTTTCCTGCGGGAGCACCCTGCGTTGTTACTTCGAGGTAGAGATCCTCCAGACTGCCCGCGCGTGGATGAATTTCGGCGGCAAACAGACTCTGTCGCGCGAGCAACGCGTTAATCTCCGCCGAACGATCGACTGGCGCGTCGAGGATCAGGACGCCCTGGCCCAGTTTGTTCTGCTCGATATGTGCGCCGGTGATCCAGTCGGCGCCTTGCTCCTGTATCTGCTGAATGAGGTGCAGGGCGTAGTTGGTCTCGTCATCGCGGTTCATACGTACCTCGATCTGCTGCGAAGCGGCGAGAAGTTCCGCGACGTTGCCCTGCTTGAGCAGGTTGCCCTTCTTCAGGATCGCCACGCGGTTGCAGACCTGCTGGACCTCGTAGAGAATGTGGCTGGATAGGAAGATGGTCTTGCCCAGCGCAGAGAGGCGCTTGACCAGACGGCGGATCTCGATGACGCCTGCTGGATCGAGTCCGTTGGTTGGCTCGTCCAGCATGACCAGTTCGGGATCGGTCAGCAGGGCGGCGGCGATGCCCAGGCGCTGTTTCATGCCCAGGGAATATTTGCGGTAGGCCAGCTTCTCATAGGCGTGCAGCTCAACGATGTCGAGTACCTCAGCGAGGCGGCGATCGTTTGCCTTGCCCGAAACCATATCGGAGCTCGCGGCAACGACGCGCAGGTTGTCCAACCCTGAGAGGTAGGGATAAAAGACGGGCGTCTCTACGATTGCTCCGACGCGGCGCAGAATAGCCGGTAGTTGATCGGTATTGTCCATGCCGAACAGGATTGCGCGCCCCGCTGTGGGCTGGATCAAGCCCAGGAGCATGCGGATAGTTGTTGTCTTGCCTGAGCCGTTGGGTCCGAGAAAGCCGAATACGTCGCCGCGCATGACCTGTAGTTCCAGGTCGTTTACCGCGACTAGCTTGCCGAATGCCTTGGTCAAGCGGCTTGTGCTGATAATGGGGGTGCCGTCGTATTGAGGCGAGAGTTCGTCCATTATCGACTCCTTCTTTGATACGGTACGCGTATGATGGCTGATTTTTGTCTTTGTTCGTAACTCTTCAGTAGGGATGGGGCTTGCCCCCATCCAGCCCAGTGAGTGCGAACTGGCTCGGGAGCCGCGTTCGGGACCCGGATGGGGGCAAGCCCCATCCCTACTATGTTTTATACGTGTCATGGGCAAACAGGTTAGTTACCTCGTTAGTATGCACTCTTTCTGCTATTGTGGCAAGTCTTTCGCGGCCCTTTTCCTGACTCATCGCCGCGTCGCGGCTCCCAATGGTTTGTGCGGATGGCGGGCTGGCGGCTCAGGCCGCCAGCCCGCCATCCGCACAAACCATTGCCTTGCGAAGCGCCGGAGGCGCTGAGGAGTCCGGGGCACCTAAATAGATACCGGGATAACTCATGGCAAAGGTGGGAAAGGCTATAGCATAGGTATCTTGACGCCGCGCTCCTGGGCGCACTCCCTCGCCTCGTCGTAGCCGGCGTCGACATGGCGCATCACACCGGTGCCTGGATCGTTTGTCAGGACGTGTGTGAGGCGCTCAGCGGCAGCGGCGGTGCCGTCGGCGACGATGACCTGCCCGGCATGGATGGAGTAGCCGATGCCGACGCCGCCACCGTGGTGCAGGGAGACCCAGGTGGCTCCCGAGGCGGTGTTGAGCAGGGCGTTCAGCAGGGGCCAGTCGGCGATAGCGTCGCTCCCGTCCTTCATCGCTTCGGTCTCGCGGTAGGGTGAGGCGACCGAGCCGCTGTCGAGGTGATCGCGCCCGATGACGATGGGGGCCTTGACGATACCCTTTGCTACAAGGTCGTTGAAGGCTCGCCCGGCGCGGTCGCGCTCGCCGTAGCCCAGCCAGCAGATGCGCGCGGGGAGGCCCTGGAAGTGGATCTTTTGCCGTGCGAGCATGATCCAGCGCCTGAGCGCCTGGTCCTCTGGAAAGAGTTCCAATATGGCTTCGTCGGTCCGGTAGATGTCTTCAGGATCGCCGGAGAGCGCGACCCAGCGGAAGGGGCCTTTGCCGCGACAGAAGAGCGGGCGAATATACGCCGGAACGAAGCCGGGAAAGTCGAGCGCGTGCGTCTCGCCGGCGGCCAGGGCCTGTCCACGCAGGTTGTTGCCATAATCGAAGACGATCGCTCCCCTGCTCTGCATCTCCAGCATGGCGCGTACATGCGTTACCATCGACTCAAGTGAGCGCTGGCTGTACGCCTGTGGATCGCGAGCGCGCAGTTCGTTCGCCTCCACCAATGAGAGACCAGCGGGAATGTAGCCGTTGAGCGCGTCGTGCGCCGAGGTTTGATCCGTCACCAGATCGGGAGTGATGCCGCGCCGCACCAGTTCCGGGTAGATCTCAGCCGCGTTGCCGATCAGGCCGATGGAGAGCGGCTGCTCCTGGTCGCAGGCCTCGCGTACCTGGTGCAGCGCCTCGTCGAGCGTGCTCGCTATTTCGTCGCAGTAGCCGGTATCCAGGCGGCGCTGAATATGGCTCGCATCCATCTCGACGGCGAGGCAGACGCCCTCGTTCATCGTCACCGCCAGTGGTTGCGCTCCTCCCGCCAAATGCCACTTAACGAAGTTATCCTCTATCCTTCCTGAACTCACAGCCTTGTTCGGCCTGCCTAGTATTTTTACTCATCTAGTGAGCAGCATGTCCTGAAAGACTTACCTCCTTGTCGTCTCGATATCGTCTTTCCAGGGCTGACAGACGAACTGACTGAGACACGAGAACCGTGAGACAGAACGACAGGGAGAACCATGATTCCTGCAACAAGCTCTCCTCAGCCTGGAGAGGGATTCTCGTCTTTCTCATCGGGAAGCTTGATCTTGCGCCGCTTGCCGCATCCGTTGCACGTCGCGCATGGGTGGGACGCCGAAGAGGCTTTTGTACTCCCGGTTGAAGTGGGAGGCGTCCTGGTAGCCCACCCGATAGGCGGCACTGGCCGCGTCGAGCTCTTCCGAGAGCATCAGACGGCGGGCCTCCTGCAGTCGCAGCCGCTTCTGGAACTGCGAGGGGCTCAGCGCCGTGACGGCTTTGAAGTGGTGTTGCAACCCCGAGACGCTCATGCCCAGTTCTCGCGCCAGCTGCTCGATGCGTAGTGGCTGGTCGAGGTCGTGACGAAGTCGTTCGATCGCTTTGGCGATGGAGGGGGAGTAGCCCCGCAGGATCGCCAGATGACGGAGCCGAGCACCCTGCTCTCCTTTCAGGAGCCGGTAGATAATTTCCCGTGTGAGCAGCGGCAGGAGCACCGGCGCTTCGTCAGAGGCTTCCAGGAGCCTGGCGACCCGCACCATGACATCTAGCAGGTGCTCATCCACCGGGCTGACGGATATCGCCCTCACAGAAGCCACGTCTTGAGGCGAGACGTGACCAGCCTCCACGAGGATCTCACCGACGAGGGTCGGAGCAAGATCCAGGCGCAGACTGAGGAATGGACGCTCCTTCGACGCTTCCAGAACCTGACCGACGTAGGGCAGATCGACTGTCACGAGCAGATAGTGGAAGGGGTCATACCGGTAGCGGCTCTTGCCCAGTAGGAACTCCTTGCTGCCCTGGGCAACCACGCACACCGATGGCTCGACCAGGCTGTACACCTGCTCCAGAGGGATGGAGTGGCGGTACAGGTGCAACCCTGGGAGCGGCTGGGCACTCCCATCCTGGCGTATGGTCCGCCCAATCCGCTCCACCAGTTCCTCGCGGCTGGCTTGCAGTAGCATCGCCTCGCGTTCTTGCGGCCTTTGGTCGATCACATCCATAGCAACCTCTTCTCTTGTCGAGCCATCATCCACCTGGCAACTTTGCAGAATCCGACAATCATTTTCCGTAATTATTCTATCACCCTCGGCTTCAGGGCGTCTATACTACCCTCAGACAAAGAGAGAACCTGCCTCTCGACTTTCGCAGGCATAGTGGAGGATTTCAGCATATGGACAGCACAAGAGGTGATTCACACCCTTTCGACACAGGACCAGCCAAGCATTCTCCCGGTCATGCAGGCAGCGACTCCCGGTTTGAGATCCCTGATCGGATGAGCGCGCAACATCTGCCTTCCTACATCGAGCGACCGCCAGATGGGGCGGGTGTCTTCGCCATCTCTCCAGGGAACGGTATTCCTCCTAGTTCGGAGAAGTGGACGTGGCACGAGCAAACGATGCAGGTCCCCATGTCCGGAAGCACCGCTCTGACGACCATGGTCAGGAATGTCGTTCTTCCGACCCTCACCCTGTTTCAACCGGCTACGGGCACGGCCAATGGCACCTCGCTTCTCGTGGCCCCTGGCGGGGCGTTTCGTTTTCTCATGATGGACTCAGAAGGCTATGACATGGCACGTTGGCTCACACAACTTGGTGTCACCGCCTTCGTTCTCAGATACCGAGTGGCACATATGCCTGAGGACGATACAGAAATGCTCGCCTTCATGCACAATTTGATGAATGTTCTCCCTCTTCAAAGGCGCGGCGAAGAGAAGCCTCCGGTGGGTGATGAAGCAACAGAGCAAGCCCGGACGTGGGCCGAAGAAGATGGTCGTCAAGCCATTCGTTTCGTCCGAGAGCATGCCAGAGAGTGGGGTCTTGATCCCAACCGTATCGGAATAGCAGGCTTTTCCGCTGGTGGAGGAGTGGTCATGGGGACAGTGATGCAGCACGACGCCCAGAGCAAGCCGGATTTTGCGGCTGGTATCTACCCAGGCTATACCACAGCAACACCGGTGCCAGACGATGCCCCTCCTCTCTTTCTTGCGATTGCCGACGGCGACATCCTCGTCGCACCTCTCTCTGCAGCAAGACTCTATGAAGCTTGGCACAAAGCTGGCAAACCGGTAGAGCTCCACATCTTCGCCGGAGGAGAGCACGGATTCGGCATGAAAAAGCAACATCTTCCTACCGACTCGTGGATCGATCTCTTCAAGAATTGGCTCGCTGCCCAGGACTATCTTTCTCCAGCAGCAGGAGGGTGAGGCGAACGAGATTCTACCCGTTTTTGCTGTAACAGAAACACGTGTTTACTCTGATCGCGAGTAAGGAGATCTATCTCTAATTATGCGAGCCTTGGTGAGCCATACAAGGTTTTTCGTCCAAAGGGGATGTGAGGTTTGGACCGTCGACTGGATGGAACAGGTTAGTGACGACCAATATCGCAAGTGAACTCAACACCCTGAAGGAGAAAACTATGCCTCATGTTTATCGTAAAGCTCTAGCCCGGAAAATCCGAACAGCAGAAGACTCGACT
>DAOTTD010000023.1:0-8525 GCA_034438015.1 Ktedonobacteraceae bacterium
TCGGAAACACGCTACTTCCATCCTGATGTGATCGTCACCTGTGATCCAGGCGACCGAGGAACCGTTCAAGCCATCCAATCCCCACGTCTTGTTGTTGAAGTCCTTTCCCCAAGCACAGAACTCACCGACAGAACCTGGAAACTCCAAAATTATCGCACACATCCTACGATCGAAGAATACATGCTGGTCGACGCGAAATCGCTCAAAATAGAAATCTACCACAAAGAAAAGAACAAATGGATGTATGACGCATTTGAAAATCACGAAGAAATCACGCTCAACAGCTTAGGAGTGCACTTTCCTCTTCTAGACGCTTACCTCGATGTAGAATTCGAAAATGCGTCAGAGGAACGTTGAGAGCAAAAACAAGCAGAGACCTGCGTCGATTTGAACCGGGACGTTCTCGACGCTCAGAAGTGAGAGGGAAGAACTCGCTTTGCTGGCCGTCCCACTGGGGGAGTTGCCGATAACCAGACTCCCGTCGGTTCCGTCACGTACAAATACTGTAATCTAGATCGATCTAGATTACAGTATTTTTGTTTCTTAAGAGAAGAACCTGTGCATCTGCAAAAGCGCGGTAGCATTGCTCTCCTCACTGTTCTTTCTGCTGTCCTTCGGCTTCTCAAGCAATATTGAGCCTCTTCTTCTCTTCCCAAAAATCGCCTTCCTTGTTCCTTCAGAACATTTTTCCCGTCCAAAGATGGTGAAGTGGCTGATGTTGTCTGCCTGTCACACTGCATAGATTCGGCTCTCTATTTCTCTTCTATATTATGCTCTTATTGTCAATTTTTCTATAAAAAAGATCAAATCATATATATGTTTATCAGAAGATAAAGGGAATGAAGCAGAGGCTGTTTCTTTGAAAAGTTCTGTATTGAGAGAGGGAACTCTCACACTCTTATGAATTGACGGGCGTCTCCTTCTGTTCACATACTCCACAAAAGCGGGAGAGGATCACGACGAAGCAGAGCCATCTGGAAAGCCCTGGCTACCATTTCTTCATTACAGCAGCCCGACATCGACCATCCCACGACTGCCCGTGAATACAGATCCAGGATCACTGCCAGATAGAGCCAGCCTTGTGCTGTAGGAATAGAGGTGATGTCGGTCACCCATTTTTTTGTTCGGTTCTGTTGCCGTAAAATCCCGCTGGAAGAGATGAGGGGCCACAGGATGGGAAAGGTCTCGGCGAGTGGTAACGGCACGATGTCGTTTTCCTTTGGCACACAGCCCTGCCTCACGCATCAGCCGAGCCACGCGCTTACGGGAGATGCTTTTCCCCTGGTCACGCAGCTCGGCGTGCAGGCGCGGGCTTCCATATCTGCCTTGATGAGCAGTAAAGACCTGCCGCTTTCCGAGACACCGAGGACCTGGCACATGACCACAACGGGAAATCTCTGCTTCTCTTGTTCGATAAACTGATATTTCATTTGGATTTCCGTGAAAAGTTGCTCACTACTTTTTTTATGATATCACGCTCCTGCTGATTCTCTCTAATTCGCGTTTGAGACGACGATTTTCTTCTTCGAGCGATGTTTGATGCCCACTCCCTGGAAACGCTTCTGTGCCATGCTGAGCCAGTTCCTTACGCCATTGATGAATCGAGGTGAAAGTCAATTCCTAGCTCGCGAGCCACCTGTGTGATCGGCTTGCCACTGGTTTGAGCCAGTCGCACCGCTTCCTCTTTGAATTCTCGTGTGTAGACTTTTTGGACTTTTGCCATGCTGATCCCCTTCCTCTTTGAGAGAGTCTATCTCAGCTTTGGGGACTCTATCAAACCGGGGCAGGGTCAATCTCATCACCACCCTTTCTTCCTCCAAGGCCAGTCCAGAGCGTTTGCTGGACCTCAATCGTGGGCATTGGAGCATCGAAAATCGCTCCCATTATGTGCGCGATGTCACCTTCAAGGAAGACCGTTCCCGCTTGCGGACCGGCAACGCCCCACAGGTTATGGCCGCCCGTCGCAATCTCGCCATCACCCTGATCCATCGCTTCGGCTCCTCCCAAATCGCGGCGACCAGACGCCATTTCTCCTCCTGCCCACACGAAGCTTTTGCTCTTCTCTCTTCTTCGAAAGGAGGCCAGCAATAATTCACAGACCCTGACAGAGTATGGGTTAGCACTATACAAATCTAACTTTTGATGGTATATTTTTTTAGAGAGTCTTTGCTTCACCCCACTTAGAGTGTATTGATGTGTTTTGATTAGCATCCGTAAATGATCCTTCTTGTAGTGAATCTTCGAAGCGCGTCCTCCAAATCCTATTATTTGCTCATGCTTATGTCATGATATGATTGCCATCGCTAACTTTCAGTATGAAAGGCAAGTTATTTTCGCCGATGTCCTTTCTGCATGCAACTTTAATCGCTAGTGAGTGCTGGGCAGTTCCTGGTCATTATCACAAGCGATTAAAGTTGCATGAGTAACGAATCGACCGTTTCTTACCGTTAAGCCGATCCAGTTGGAAAGGAAGCCACAAACCACCAGCAACAGGTGACTTACATTCATGACTAGCAAATCATTCAACCAGCTAAAGGGTAATGGCAGGGGCATGAGGGGAGAGTATTGGCTATTCTTTCTTCATCGCAACCAAGTGAAAGGATCGATCAATGAAGAACGGAACGTTTGTACTCGATGCACACACCGGGTTCTGGGATGCCAGCAAGGAAAACTGCAAGAACCGCTTTGGCGAAGCCTTCATCGAAACCTTCTATGCGTTCCACAATGGCTGGAATCCAGCCGGTACCACGAAATGGACGATGGACTACGAAAAACAGTTCCGCAAGGTTGACCCTGACTGGTATCTTGAAGAGATGTTTATCAAGGGCGACGCTGATATGACCATTCTCTCCACCCAGGTCCTCATGGATTTTTACCACACGGGATTCACAAATGCCGACCGCAATGCCCAGATGCGTGCCCGCGCTCCCGAGCGCATCATCTCCTTAGGGGGAGTTGACCCCCGCATGCCCAATGCGGTCCAAGAGATAGAACGGCAAATCAAAGAGTGTGGCGTGCTTGGCTTCAAATGGTATACCGCTGAGTGGCGCGGCCAGTCGCGCGGATGGAGCGCAAACGATCCCATGGTCTTCCCTCTCTACGAGAAGTGTATCGAGCTAGGCGTGAAGCACATGCACTTCCACAAAGGTCCTGCTGTCGAGCCGCTCTCCCTCTCCAAGTTTGATGTTCGAGACATTGACGAGCCGGCCTGGCTGTACCCCGAACTGAACTTCATTGTCGATCACGTGGGCTTACCGCGCCTCGACGATTTCTGCTGGCTTGCGACACGCTGCCCCAATGTGTACGGCTCGCTGGCGGTAGCAAACATGTTTGTCCACAACAATCCCCGCCACTTTGCCGAAATCATGGCCAATCTGCTCTTCTGGCTCGGACCCGACCGGATCATCTGGGGGACCGACTTCCCCATCTGGTATCCGCACTGGCTCCTCGATGATTTTATGGCCTTCCAGTTGCCAGAGGACCTCAAAGCCGAATATAGAGTGGATCTCACCGATGAGATCAAGCAGAAGATCATCGGCGGCAATATTGCCCGAATCTACGGCATTGATATCGAGAGCAAGCTAAAGTCTTTGGAAAACGACGAGATCGCTCAGCGTAAACGCGCTTATGCTGCTTCCCAGCCAGCCCAGGCGACAGATACAGGAGTAACAGGGACGGTGTCACGATGACGATCGATATTGAAGCAGTTCGAGCAGCAGCAGGATCGACGCGTGACCCCGAAATCCGACGTTCTCTCAGAGAACTCGGCCTGCTGGATGAGGTAAAGATTGAGGGCAGTCAAGTGACAGTACAGTTTCACCTGACTAGCCCCCTCTGCCCCTCTAAATTCGCGACCAGCATCGGAAAAGAAATTCGCAAACGCGTTGAAGCCGTTCCCGGTGTGACGTCGTGTGAGGTAGTGCTGCGCGATCATTTCCTACAAACGAAAATTCAAGAGATGATCAATGCCAGGGGCCGCCAATGAATGCGACACGGATTCTTGCAGGCCGACGGGAAGGCGAACTCCTCACCTTCCCATCGGTTCGCCGCATGGCAGACATCCTTTCAGTGCGCTGCCGCGAACCGTCATGGGTGCGTACCTCCGTCGCGAGTCTGGAGCGTTTCCGCGCCATGACGGGTCATAGTGATCTTGAGATGCTTCTGACACAAGCAATGGCTGGCCCTGCCGTGGCTGAGCAGGCTCTCGCGTCCTTTGCGTCCGTGCTCTCTCGCTATAGCGAAGATCAGATCTCCGCCCTCGCCATGGGGATAAAGATCTGGTTTCGCTTGAACGGCGTGGACGTCCCCTGGCGGCCATTACCGGGCGTCTCTTCTGCTCCGGTATTATCCACAGCGGATCAGCAGGGCACGGAACGCGTGATTCTGTTGGCCTTGATTGGAAGTGGCCTACGGCTCGCGGAGTTGCTGCGCCTCCATATCGGTGATGTCGGCTCGCTGGATGCCCAGGGGCGTCTCATTCCAGATATTGAGGCAGACCCGCTGGCAGTACAATATATACCCCGTCGGGGCAAACAGGAAGAACGCATCACCTTTTTCACTTACTCCACTCGACAAGCTCTGCTCACATCATTGCTGCAAGGAACGCGTGAGCGAGACTCCACGCACCCTATCGACCTCAACGCGCCGCTCATTACGCAACGCAATGGCTCAAAAGCTACACAAGCAAGCGTAGCCAAAGCCAGGCAAAGAAGCAAGTCTTTGATTCGTGCATGTAGTGATACCAATGTCTCCCTATGTCGTGCCACCGGCGATTTTTTCCGCGAGTGGGGTTTACCCGGTTCTCGTTTTGTCGGACCAGAAGAACTACCTATGGAGGAGTACATATGAAAGCAGTACGTTTGCACCGATATGAAGAACATCCCGTGGTCGAAGAGGTTGCCGAGCCAAAGATGAGCGGTCCATACGATGTCATTGTTCGGATTGGAGGCGCTGGCCTCTGCCGCACCGATCTACATATTATCGAGGGGCAGTGGAAGGAGAGATCTGGCGTTACGCTCCCTTACACCCTAGGTCATGAGAATGCTGGCTGGGTCCAGGAGATTGGGTCAGCAGTTAGCAATGTGGCCGTTGGAGATACAGTCATCGTCCACCCTCTGATCACCTGTGGACTTTGCCGCGCTTGTCGAGCAGGCGATGATGTGCATTGCACCAACTCGGCTTTTCCTGGTATCTCCATCGATGGCGGCATGGCCAACTTTCTGAAGACGACTGCGCGTGCTGTCGTCAAACTGGATCCTAGCCTTGCTCCCAAAGATATTGCGGCGCTGGCTGATGCGGGCCTGACAGCATACCATGCCGTCAAGAAGGCAGTGGCCATCCTGTATCCGGGGACGAAAGCGGTAGTGATCGGTGCCGGTGGTCTGGGCCATATAGGTATCCAGTGCCTCAAGGCATTGACCCCTGCCGAAATTATCGTCGTTGATCGCTCCCCCGAGGCGCTTGAATTGACACGAAGCTGGGGTGCTGATCATACAGTCCTTGTTGATGGGAGCCAGATTGCAAAGGTCAAAGACATCACTGGTGGGCAAGGGGCCGAGGCAGTGATTGACTTTGTCGGCGAGGGGGGCGCTATCGAGGACGGGGTTGCCATGCTGCGCCGTGCTGGTAGCTACTACGTGATCGGCTATGGTGGCAAGCTCAATGTTCCCACGATCGATATTATCTCAACCGAGATTAACTTTATCGGCAACCTTGTTGGAACGTACAATGACCTGGCAGAGCTGATGATCCTGACAGCACAGGGCAAAGTGGAACTGCACACAGCGATGTATCCTCTTGATGCCGCGAACGACGCCATCCATGCTTTGGACAGTGGCAAGCTGCGTGGGCGAGGCATTCTCATCCCTTGATGGGGAAAATGAAAGCAGCACCTGGTTAATTGTGTCAGGTGTTACTCTCTGAAACTCTACTCCAGGGGTAGGTATAGATTAGGACGAGATAATTTCCATCGTCCAGAAGTATGATGTTCAAGCCCTGAAAACAGAGACATTCCAGTAAGGTGAGAGAAAGTACAGGATCAAGCCAGGCCTTTCTTCACATCGTTCCTGGGAGCTTCTCCTTAGTTCGCTTGCTGATTAAGAGGACAGTACGGTGCAACTGTGGCTAGGGCAGCAATCATAAGATGAGGGGAGGTAGCGATTAGGGCATTCAGTGTAAGCCTATCTACGAGGGAACAACGTGAGTAGTCGCTTCTACTGTTTGTTATTTAATTCGCCAATTCTCACTGGGCGTGGATGACATTGATGACACATGCTATAGAGCCCAGACAGGTAACGCAAAGTACACCCACATTGCTTACACGATGCGCTAAGCTCTATGCCCAATTCAGCCGCTAGCGCTTCAGGGGTATCGTGTTTACGATTGGTTGGAATAAGGTCTCTCTCAAATGCAGCACCAAAGCGATTGACATCTTTCTCCAAGTTCTAGCTTCCATATTTCACCCCCTCGAAAAGAATATCTGGAGAGTCTGTATGTCACCGCTGTCCTGAGGAGAAGCAAGAATAAAGGGGAACGAATATGTCGAATGATGTGATAGAAGTAGAGAATGAGATCAGAAACGTTGTCCAGGAAAAACGCCGGGTAGTAGAGCAGATCGGCGCTCTCCAGCAGCACATTTGCACCAATGAATCCTGGCTCACGAAGAACACCCCTGCCACGGTGGGCTATCAGGAGACGCTGGAAGAACTGTTTGCTCTCCAGGCTTATGTGGGTGAACTCTCCGCACAAGCCGTTGCCCTCGATGATGTCCTGCTCGAACTGACGTTGGAACAAAAGCTCTGGGACAATCCAGACATGCTCCTGGCTTCATATGCGCGTCTCTGCGCGTGTCCTCCGTCTACCCTCTACGGGGAAACAGCGCTCGCAATCGCTTCCACTGTTCGTCCGTGAGCATACCAGGTGCATATCTCTGAGGACGTGGAAGGCACTGATGGCAGATGCTCTCCTCTACCGAATTGCGGTAATACAGTGTGCAGCCGCACTTGTGGCACAGGTCACCGATCTCTGCTCCAATTTCAGCCGCAAGCGCTTCTGGAGTATCGTGTGTATGCTTTGCCCCAGAGACGGCTAGCGCTTCCTTTTGTAGCTGGCCCAACTCCTTGTCAGTCGGTATGTTGCAAGTTTGAGAGTTATCTTGGGCGGGATAAAAACCAGCTACCCCCCCCAGGGAACTGTGCCGATTCAGTGCTGATCGTGATCTCCTGGTCAGTGTGATTTGCTTCCTCACGTATCTGGCGATAGTATTCCCAACCTGCTAGACTGATGAACACCTTTACCCACTCCGGGGGCTGCTCACCGCATTGCGCCGCACTCACGAGTGCATCTGTTGCTTCCTCGCGCAATTTGCAACCAAGTTGACGGACACTTCTGCTCTGGATCGCTGACTGACGCGGATGTACAGTTCGAGCGCATCACCGCCATCTTGTGTCCCATCGCTGCGTTTCGCACTTGCCCCGAAGTCTGTCCATCGTTGCCCATCCTTCGTAAATCCTACGCTGGCAGTGCGCTCTCCGCGCCAGAATGCGAGTCCCATCTCGTTCTTTTCGGGAGGCAGGATATCCCAGACTTTACGGCCAGTATTGAACCAGGCCGCCAGTTGTGCTGACGTGAACTGTATCAACAACGCATGGCTGTACTTTTGTTGCCAATGCTGGTCCGCCCTGGGGTATGTCGTCCCATGACGTTTTGCGCGTTGAAGGCCTGTGCCTGGTGGTCAGTGTCCGGGCCTGAACGTTGCCCCACCTCTTCCGGTTCAGGGGAGTCAGGAACGATCTCCGCGGGGGTCTGATAGGCGAGCAAGACATGGGCGGCGCTTTGTCCGTCTTCAGCGATCCTTGCGCCGCATGTATCGTGAAGCCTGCACCATTGCGCGAAACCCGGTTTGACGTATTTGCCACCTGGGAGCTGTACCTTATTGCTGCCTGGGCCCGGCCAAGACTCCTTGATCTGCTGGAGCATGGGGGCCATGTGCACCGCGTGCTGATGTGCAGCAGCCGCATTGACCAGGTGCGTGAAGATGAGCCACAAGTGGCCACCGCTATGTTTGCCGTTTCGCACAGGCGAATCTTCCACAATCGGATGATAGCCGGCTTCCGCCAGAAAGCGCGCGGCGTCAAGCAGCTGTTCCCAGTCTCGCAGAGTATCGGCATCATAGCACAAGGCGCGGGTCATGCCACCTGAACACCGCAGGTATGCGCCTTTGGTTTTCCAGCCCTTGAGGGCTGTGTTGCAAAAACTCTCGGAGGGGGCATGGGCGTGAAGCTCTGCCTCCTGTTCAGCTTAGGCTGCCAGTCCAAACAGGCTGGCGATGAACGTGACTTGCCCTGGGATATCTCCTTTGTTGACCTCTCGCATCTGTCCTTTCCGAAGCATGTTCATCATCAGGGTTTCAGCCAAATGAGGAAGAGGGCGTATCTAGACTGCAAGAGCACGGTATGGTAGACTAATCGAAAGAACACGGAGGGCAAACATCCTGGAGCGGGTAAGGAGTGCCCATGAAAGCAAGC
>DAOTTD010000024.1:0-15330 GCA_034438015.1 Ktedonobacteraceae bacterium
GGAAGAAGCCGAGCAGGGGGGTAAAGGGCATGGATAGGACAGTGACTCAGCCGGGTCACAGCGAGATTGCAAGCTCGACTTCCTACTATCAGTGTACCGCGACCAGCAACAAGCAATGGGTATGACCTTCGAATAACTGCTGATGGAATATGGGAGGTGGATTGTGCGGCCCCGAGCCGCACAATCCACCTCCCATATTCCATCAGCAGTTGTTTACACCAGGGCCTAGAACGCCCTTCTCCCTCGCTGGCGCGGGATGAGCAGGATCGCGATGAGTATACCGGCGACGAGACCACCGATATGGTCGAGAATGCCGATGCCAGGCGTGGAGAAGCCCCAGATCAGGTTCAGGCCGAGCCAGAAGATCCACTGCCCGATCGCGCCGGGACCGTAGGCACCGAGCGCGCGCCGGTTGGCGATGTAGAAGACGCCCAGAGCACCAAAGACGCCGAAGATCGCGCCCGATGCACCCGCCGCCAGCGCATTCGGCTCCAGGAAGTAGGTGACGATGCCGCCTATAATGCCCGCGCCCAGGTAGATGACGAGGTAGCGCCATTTGCCATAAAAAAGCTCAACGACACGCCCGATCAGGAAGAGCGAGAGCATGTTCAGTCCGATATGTATGAGATTGAAGTGGATGAACATGGCGGTAAAGATGCGCCAGTATTCTCCCGTCTGCTGAATAAGTGGCGTA
Source organism: Ktedonobacteraceae bacterium (assembly GCA_034438015.1). Taxonomy (GTDB): domain Bacteria; phylum Chloroflexota; class Ktedonobacteria; order Ktedonobacterales; family Ktedonobacteraceae; genus JACDAE01. Next base: position 695 of record DAOTTD010000024.1, read on the forward strand.
TTTTGCGCGCCGAACTGCATGATGATACCCTGGGGCAGGTCGGTGATGCTTTTGCTCAGTATCGCCATAACCAGGTAGACGATGATGTTGATGGCGATGAGTATGTTCGTCACAAGTCCTTGACGCTGGCTCAGGGCGAAGCGCGTGCGTATAACCTGGCGCTGCATCTGGTTGGGTCGCGACCATGTCGGCACCTGCTCCTGTGGCGCCTGGCGAGCCTCCTCGTGTGTACTCGGCGGCTTCGGCGCGGCGGGCGTCGGATTCCCCTTATAAGCGCCGTAGGGCGAGGATTCAAGCGATGGGAAGCAACCATCGAAGCGGCCTCCGAATGAGAGGCGCGCCGCTCGAGCCCGCGCAAGGTTGGCGTCATAGTCCTGTCCCATGATGCGCAGCAGGTATGAGCGCAAAGCGTGCGCGTAGGCGATGCTCGGGTTCTCGCTGATCACCGCATCGATGTTCTGTAAAGCGCGGTCGTAGCGGTGATCGAGCAGGTCCAGCAGGGCCTGCGCGGTGATCCCTTCGAGGCCACCCGTGGGCTGCAACTCCTGTACACGCCGGCACGCCATCGTCACAACGCCATAATTGCCCAGCGCGAGATTGGCCTCCGCCAGGCCCAGGTGCACCATCGGGTTGTCCGGTTCCATCTGAGCGCCGTGCGCGTACGCAACTGCTGCCTCTCTTCCCTGGCCCTGTGCTAACGCTTGCTTCCCCTGTTCCAGGTAGGTCTGTATGTCTGTCGGTGCTTCCACAAGAAAATCCTCCAAATTGTGCGCAGGTGCCTCCTGCGCTTACAGCTTTATAAGATATAAAGCAAAAATTGCAAGTACCAGTGTACCTAAAATTGTCAAGAGCGCCAAGGGCCAGCGCCGCGAAAGAGCATGTCTATCTAGTAAAACGTTTGAAGACGATAATCCGTATTGCGGCGCAAACGCCCAGCCAAGCAGAAAACCGCTGAGCAGGCCGCCCGTATGCGCATAATTATCAACATTCTGTACGAATAAACCGATACTGAGATTGATACCAATTATGATAACGAGCCAGAGCAGCGTCGGGATACCTCCGAATGGAAGAGCCCGGCGATGCCCCAGCACAAAGATGCTGTAGACGCCAACCAGTCCAAAGATTGCTCCCGACGCGCCCACGCTGATCTCCTGGGGCGCGAAGTAAAAGCTGGCGATGATACTGACGATCCCCGTCACCAGGTAGATGAGCAGGAAACGCGTATGGCCGAGCAGTCGCTCAAGGAACACGCCGAGCACGGCCAGATTGAACATATTGAGTCCGACGTGTAGCGCGTTGGCGTGCAGGAATATCGGCGTCACGAAGCGCCAGTACTGCCCTTGCAGCATCAAATCGTTGTCTTTTGCGCCGAACGCGATCAGCGTATTCGTCAATGCATCGTTGTCGCGCACATTGATAGCGTTACTGACAATATTCAGCAAGATAGCGCGTAGACCGTGGGCCCCCGCTGCCTGCGCCGCCGCCGTAGCGGTGATGCACCAGACGAGAATCGTGCCCCCGGTGAGCAACCATGTTACCCACGAGATGCGCGCCAACCCTTTGAGCGTGCGATAACGATTGAGCGCCTCCTGGTAGCTCGCGCGCGTCTGGAGCTTGCGCTGTACGTCGGTCGTGTTTCTCACCGCCACCTCTATAAGCACATTGTAAAATGTTCACTCTCTCTATCTACGTTCTGGTATTCCCTGAGTTACAAGAGTTACCCATTCTGCGTAGAAGTATCTCTTCAGTAGGGATGGGGCTTGCCAGGTTGGTCATCGTTTCCCTCATTCCTGTTGAAAAGCGTCACATCATTGATCTGTTCCAGGAGTACCGCATAGGGTGTCACAATCGTCACATTGCCTCTGAAGCGGCCTTTGGAGCGGGTTCACAATGTGACACCCCCATTGTGACTGCTCTGGCCGACCCATTGTTTGATCTATTCTGGAAGCGGGAGGCCACATTGGCTGTCTCTCCGGTTCTGTCAATCCTCTTAAGGTCAGATGAGGACAACGGCAGAGGGCAGGCTTGCCCTCTGCCCTGACGGGGGGTATAAAAAATTGAGAGAATATAATAGATTCCCCCATACATATACTATATAAGTGCAATATGCATTGTCAAGGCAGACCCTATGACAGATTGTCACGTTGACACTCAATCCTGACAATGTGACGATTGTGACACCCTGCTTTTTGGGGGTGTCACATTATGAACCCGCTTCCCAGGCCGCTTCATGAGCAATGTGACGAATGTGACACCCTATACCCCCTGCCAGGTCATAGGAAATCCTCCATGTTACGCGAAGCGACGTGCGGGACGCCACGCACGGAACGTCACGAGATGCCACAGTGCGACTACCACGATCGAGCCGATCAGGGCCTTGAAGAGCGGCACGCCGTAGAAGATGATATCACCAGGTATATCGATCAGCACTACGCTGGTCGCCAGCCAGATGCCGAAGAGGGCCGCCAGGAAGGCGCCCAGTACTCCTAGAGGCGCGCGCCAGCCTACGATTGCTTCGGCGATAATGCCGATGACGGCGGCGATGAACCAGTAGATGAGCTGCGTCAACGTCAATGTGAAGCGCCAGCCGAAGAAGTTCCCTGTTACGATAACGATGTCAGAGAGCAATGTATGTAGGGTCAACATAGATCTTTTCCTCCGTGAACGCTTTTTGAGTACCGTAAAGAGCCTGAAAGGGTAGACTGATCATTTACTTAGAAGATACCTGTGCTATTTGAAAATGGCAAGTCAGCAATAAAAAGTCTAAGCCCGCGTTTACTTTGTGCTCAGTTTTCTAAGCATGGCGGTTGCATCGGGTGTGTAGCCGCTAAAGCGTTGTCTACGTATTACTGTGGGGAGGTGTGTGGGTACATCTCCTGGGCCAATCTGTATGCTGAATACAAAATCGCTGTATCCCTTATGGTGCCTTTGTGCCCAATACCATTGACTTCACGATGTCGGCAGGAGGGACAAGGGGTGGCGGCGCGGCTGGGAGGGGGCCTTGCGCTTGTCCTCTCGCCAGCGCCGGAACTCATGAAGTGAGAGGGATTGGTCTTTGGGCCAGCCAGGAGGGATGTGATGCGTGCCGGTCGTCGAAGCGGTTTTCGCAATAGTTGTATCCACACGCTAGCTGGCATGGCCCTACACGTCTTATCAATTGTGCGCTATAATGAGGCACATTAACTTCTGATGTAAATGGGAGGCATATTATGCAAAGTGCAAAGCGCTACCTGATCATCGCAGGCATCGCCGTGGCGGTAATCGTCGTCGGCGGCCTGATTGTGGCGGCTATCTTTCACGTTCTTCTAGAGGTTCTTTATGTTTTCTTGATCCTGCTTGCCGCCCTGTTGATTGCCGCAACGTTGTTCCAGGTCTACTCGATTTTCATGCTCATTCGCACGATCACGACGGTGCGCAATGAGATGAAGCCCCTGATATCTTCAGTACAGGAGACGGTAGGCATCGTCAAAGAAACGGCATCGACGGCGGGCCATACCGTTTCGACGATCGATACGACTGCGCGCCTGACGAGCGAGATCGCCATCGCTCCGGGCGTGCGCGCCGTGGCTGCTGTGGTCGCCGTACAGCAGATTGTGCGTGTATTCTTTGGCAAGGGGCGTATCGCCAGTCGTGCTGAGGAGCGTCGCAAGCAGCAGAGGGAAGCGCTTGCAAGAGGAGAATAATTATGCTCGTTTTGCTTGATGTCAATCCGGTCCTGGCTGGCTTCGGACAGCTTGCAGCAATCATTATCTGCCTGTTCTCCGTGATCTTTATTCTGATCACGGTAGCTTTCAACCTGGCGCTGGCCTTGGGGACGGGCTGGCTGCGCGAGAAGGCGAATCTGATCAAGATGCTGCGCCCGACCGTTGATAGCGTGAACAAGACCAGCGAGGCGGCTATGCAGGGCCAGGCGCCTCCGCAGGACGGCGACGCTATCGCGCGCAATATTGCGAAGGTTCCGCAGGGCGTGCAGTTTGCCGATAAGAAGGTCGATGAGGCTAGCGACAAGGTGGCGAAAGCCGCTATCGAGTTCCGCGCTCGCACAATCCAGGTGCAGACGATTGCCAGAGCATTCCTGTTTCCGACCAGGAAAGGATTCCGTGCGGAGACCGCAACGGATGAGGGATTGCAGTTCAAGAGCCCGGGCTATCGCGCGCTGATGGAAGAGAAGGCTCCCGCGACCGTTGTTGAGGTGGGTGAGCAACCGGCGGAGGGGATAGCTGCTTCTCAAAGCAGTTAATATGTCCCGGTTCGCTGACTACATCCGGCAGTTTACGCGTTTTCAGCGCAACGCCCGCCTGTACCTGTTGAGCAGTGTGCTGAGCGGTATCACCGTTGGCATTATCCTGGTTCTATACAATCTTTACCTGGGGGCGCTGGGCTATGGTGCAGATTTTATCGGCCTCGCGCTCTTTGCTGTTGCGCTCGGCGCAGGCGTGGCGATCTTCCCGGCAGGCGTATGCGTCGATCGCTTCAGTGGCAGGGATATTTTGATCTGGGGAAGCGTCTTTATCGGGGTCGCGGGCGTCGGACAGTTCCTGTTTCGCCAGCCCATAGCGCTCCTGGTTAGCGATTTTTTGGCGGGCGCGAGCGGTGCGTTCATCCTGGTGGTCAACGCGCCCTTCATGACGCGCTACAGCACGCCGGATGAGCGCCCGCTGCTATTTAGCTTCAACATCGTGGTGACGCTGGCAACAACGGTGGTCGGCGAACTGCTCGGGGGTGCGCTGCCGGGCTGGTTCCGCGCCGTTCCTGGGTTTATGGCGCCGCTGCCGTCCTGGCTCGCACCCCTCCTGGCGCGACAGGCTGAGCCGCGCTCCTACCAGCTTGCCTTGCTCCTTGCTGGCATCATCTCTGCACCGAGCTTCATTCCGCTCTTTATGATGAGCAATGAGCGGCCCGCACCTATCGAACGAGCTATACAACGGGAGCGCATCCTGTTGAGCCAGACATTGTGTGCTGTCCTCGTCCGGTTGCGGAAGGTGCGCTGGCGAGCGCTCCCTTACAGTCCTGTCACAGTCTTGCTGCTGTATGTGACCCTGATCAGCCTGGGGCGGGGCTTCTTCCTGCCTTACTTCAATCTTTATTTCGTTCAGCATCTGAAAGCCTCGCCAGCCCTGTTTGGTGGCATAGACGCCTCCGCCAACGCCCTCTACGCCGTCCTGACGCTTGTCGCGCCCTGGCTCGCCGCGCGTATCGGCAGAATCAACGCCATTACCGTCACGCGCCTCCTGGGCATCCCCCTGCTTCTGATCATCGGACTGACCAGCTTCCTGCCGCTCATCGCCGTTCTCTATCCACTGCGCCAGGGCATCATGGATATGACTACGGGCATTTTCCAGGTCTTTTTTATGGAGGAGGTGTCACCTGAGCATCGCGGCCTCGCCAACAGCGGCTATCAGGCTGCCGATCAGGTCTCTGGATCGCTCACAACGCCGCTGGGCGGCCTGATCATCGCCCACATAGGATATGCGCCGGTCTTCATCATAGGGGCCGTGGTGTACGTCCTGGCGACTGTCATGCTATGGGCCAGATTCAGGAATGTGGAGCGTGTACATATGGGGCATAAAGAGGGTGCTGAGGAGCAAAAAGAGATCAGGCCCTCCACGCGGTAATGCTCGTTCTGAAACACCAGCATTATTGTCCCTGACAGCGTGAAATTGTGGGAGGGGTCAGCATTTTTTACGTGTAGGAACATGATAAATCCGGACGCGCTGGAAGCTGGTCCCTACGATTGTATATGTGATTTACAGATTTTTAAGGCGATCTGTTCGAAAAATTCATATATACTGTAGGGACCAGCTTCCAGCGCGTCCGGATTTATCGTTCTCCTATTCTTCTGCCCTGAAGAATTATAATTATTTCACGTTTGTCTCGGTCTCCCGGACTTCTTCAGGGGTAATCGTCTCCACCGGGTGGGTCTCAGGAGTGGGAGGAGTGTAGACTGGCGTAGCAATCTCGTGATTCACCGTCTCGTAGGTCTCAGGCTTCTCATCCTTTGGGCTCGTCAACTCGCTCATGCCCTTCTTGAACGCACTGATGCTCTTGCCAATGGCGTTGCCCATCTCCGGCAGCCGCTTGGGGCCAAAGATAAGCAGCGCGATAACGAGAATAACGACGAGATCGAGGCCATGAAATCCGAATGGCATATGCTAAAGGTCCTTTCTTAACTGCCGCCACATGAGTGCTTTCTATAGTAGGCGGGCTAAAACGGGTTACGATATGGCAGGATCAGGCTTTACCGCGAAGCGGATAAAGATGATCGTTAGCTCATACAGGAACGACATACAAACGCCCAGGATGACGGGGCTATAGAGGTCCGCGCCCGGCGTCAGGAATGTTGCCGCGATCCACATGCCCACGTGCGCGGCTGCACGTTTCTTCTTCAGTGTATCGAGACTGACGATGCCGACCTTCGCCAGGAAGGTGATGACCAGCGGTAGCTCAAATACGATACCAAAGGCCAGTATAAAGAATGCTACAAAGGTAAAGTAGCTGTCCGCTGTGATCAGCTCCGTAAAGTTGGAGGCTGCGAACGTAACCAGCCATTGGAGCGGATAGCGCAAGACGACGTAACCCACGGAGATGCCGATGACGAAGAGCGCGATGCCGATAAAGATGAACGGTACCGCGTATTTCTTCTCGCGCTCGTACAGGCCGGGCGCGATAAACGCCCAGATCTCGTAGAGGATAACCGGCAGCGCAATAATGACTCCCGCTGCCACGGAGATCATCAGGAAGACGGTAAAGCCCTCCGCGACACCGGTGACAACCAGGTTCTTACCATCATTCGTCTTCGCCAACGCGTTGACGTGCTGCGGTAGCGGTGCTTCCAGAAGATTGAGGATGTACTGTCTGAAGATAAACGCCACGATGGTCGCAATCACTATCGCGATCAAACAGACAAAGATGCGTTTACGTAGCTCCTCCAGATGGTCCACCAGCGACATAGCCGATGGATCGTCATCATCGCCGGTAAGGTTGCTGAATGCCAACAGGGGGTCCTGCTGATCTATGTTACCTGTAGTCATTGTTTCCCCCGATGCAGGTGATATCATCCATAAGCATTAGTCGATTTTTGTTTCCTTACTATCTATTTCGTTGACGGGTGTCTCTGCCACAGCGGCAGCCGCGCGTTTGCTGGCAATCTCGCGTTCGATAGCTGCCAGGCTTGTTGCGGACGACTCTTCCTCTTTGGGCGCTTGCAGATCTCGCATACCCTTCTGGAACTCCTTGATGCTCTTGCCGATGGAGGCACCCATCTCTGGCAGTCTCTTAGGTCCAAAGATCAGGAGGGCGACAACCAGAATGATGATGAGTTCGAGTGGGTGAAAACCGATAGGCATGGTTAGATCCTTCCCTGGCTTGCCTGTCTTTTATCTATTTGATAGATACTACGTCAAAAAAGTGTAGATGGACGTCTTGAAATGTACCAACAATTGGATGCACATCAGGAAAAAGCTGACTGGACTTGCTGTGTCATGTCCTCGCCGATGAGAGCCGCTTCGATCATCTGCAAGCTCTCCAGGCCAGCGCTCAAGAGGCCAATCCCCGCAGATCCAATGGCGACCAGGTGTACGGCCCTGCGCCGGCTGATGTGCCGGGTGCGCAGGCACGTGACAGCGCGCTCCTGCCGCTGGATGGTCGCGGCCTCCTGGCGCACGGAGGCCGCCAGTCGCTGCTCCAGGACAGGAGGCGTGGGGGCCGCGCTACCGTAGTGACGTAGCACCAGGGTCTCGATAGAATCGTTATACATAGTTTCTCCAGGGTGTTGCAGGATGTGTCGTGAGTCTCAAACGCTTATCGTTCAGCTCCTCCCTCGAATCCTGCACCGCAATACGCATTGTGTCGGTGCCGTGCGAGCCGTTGGTGGCATCGAAGACCTCTTCACCGCTCTCCTGCGCATACAACTGCTGAAATTGCTTGCGCGCCCTTGCCAGTCTCTGGCGCACCGCTGGCTCTTTCAGATCCAGTATCTTCGCGATCTCTTGAATCGAGAGGCCACCCACGACCGAAAGGAGCAGGCAGACGCGGAATTGTTCCGTTAAGCGGGTCATCGTGCGTCGTACGGCGTCCCGTTCGGCGATCTGCTCGGCGGGGTCCTCCGTCTCGCCCGTGCCATAGCCAGCAGGCTGGACCGGGGCGGCCTGCGCGTTCAGCGTCTCGCCAGCCGTCTCCTGCTGTTTCCCCTCGAACATGTGCGAGAAAGGAATGAAGCGAAAGATATTGCGCCGTCGCTGTTGCATACGCACCGTATTGAGGGCGATACTAAGCAGCCATGCTCTGGCGTGAAAGCGCTCGCCGCTCGCTGCACGGGCGGCATCAATCGAGCGCAGGGCCTGGTGAAAGGTATCCTGCGTAAGGTCCTGGCTCTCCTCCCAATCGCCTATGAGGCCGTAGATGGTATGAAAGACCAGTTTTCCGTATTCGTGACTGAGCGCTTCAACCGCCTGAGTAGCGGGCATTCTATCCACACAAAACTCTTTTCGCATTGTAGGGTTATCATCCTACAGTAATGGAGATGCACGACCCTGGAGATTTGTGACAACAAAACCACCCAAAAAGAAAAAGATCTAAAAATTGCTCTTTTCCTGGTTTCTTCTCCCTCACATTATACCATAGCGTGCCACTGTAACTGTTCAGTATCCCCTGTTCGGACTCCTCGTGGCTCCGCGCGCTCTGCGGCTCGCAGGAGTCCTGGTGTGGGTGGCACGGCGGCGGCCCGGGCCGCCGCCGTGCCACCCACACCAGACCGCTAACGAAGAGTATATGAAAAGGGGCGGCCCTCAAGGCCGCCCTTTTCTTCTGCCCCTGGTATTTCTGGAGACTGAACGATCCCCTCTGGTATCCCCTGGAGCCTTTGCCCCCGGTGACACCTGGGGCTTATTCAGGAATATGTATCTGCTTGCGCCTGCCTGTACTTAGCGCAAATGCTCTTCTATGTAGTCCTCAGCCTCCTGGACCGTAGTGATCTTTTCGGCGTCCTCATCTGAGATCTGCAGTTTGAACTCCTCTTCAAGAGACATAATAAGTTCGACTAGATCGAGTGAGTCCGCATTGAGATCCTCGACGAAGGACGCACCAGGAACGACCTCGCTCTCATCGACACCAAGTTGATCGACGATAATCTTTTTGAGTCGGTCGACAATAGTAGCCATTACTTCACCTCGCTTTCCGCTTTAGGGATGGGCTGTTGTTGTGCCCGATTAAATATCGTACCCAGGACGCCATTAATAAAGCGGCTAGAGGTATCGCTTCCGAAAGCCTTGGCGAGTTCCACCGCCTCGTTAATAGCAGCCTTTGCTGGTACAGTATTATTAAACAGAATTTCGTAGATTGCAAGCCTTAGAATATTTTTGTCCACGCGCGCCATCTGCTGGAGTGGCCATTCGCGCGCCGCGCTTTGAATGTGAGCGTCGATCTCGGCCAGATGGCCAATTACCCCCAGCACCAGCTCGCTAGCGTACTCTATCACCCTGGGGTTCAGATGGCGCTCTTCGGCATGACGCTGCAAGACCTCTGTCGGGTTGTGGTTGGCTGTATCGTGTTCGTAGAGTGTTTGCAGCGCGATCATGCGCGCCTGTCTGCGTATCCCTGGCATAGTGTCCTCGAATAAATGTAATGATGAGATCTGCACTGATATATAGGTGCCCGGTCGTTTGTGCGTAGACCTCTCTGGTACTACTTGCTTATCTACACCTTTGAACGTTTTACATGACATCCTGAATGTAGACGTTGACCTCGCGAACCTGCATCCCCACCATATCTTCGATGGCCAATGCAACCTCTTCCTGAACGGCGGTCCCTACTTCGACGATATTGGCGCCAGCAGCGACCACGATATAGAGTTCGGTAGAGACGGTATTATCTTTTACCGTCAAGGTCACACCCTGCCTGGGCAGTTCCCTGCCCAAAAGACGTGACCACTGATCGCTTCCCTGTGCTATACGCACGACGCCTGGAATCTGCAGTGCAGTGTTGATCACGATAGTCGAGAGCACCTGCCGGGCTACACGGACCACTCCTGTCGGTTGTGACGCCATACAAGTCCTCCTGTTACAATAATAAACCGCCGTCAATGCTGACGTGCCATCCTGCCTGTTGCGCAATGGTTTGCTGCAATACTGCAAAGATAGGCGCTTTTCGGGTCTGTGTCAAGTGTGCTATCCCAATGGGTTACGCTTATCTATGTTCCATTATACGCTACCCGACAGTCCCATCTCACGAACGAGTGCCGTTGCCTTCTCCACCTGTGCCACATTTCCTATATTTATCACCCTGGCGCCTTTGACGATGCGTTTGATCATCCCGGTCAGCGCCTGGCCTGGACCGATCTCGATAAAGGTCGTGATCCCCGCGTCGCTCAGGTACTCAATTGTACGTATCCACTGAACGGGGGCTGCGAGCTGTTCGGACAGCTCTGAGCGCAGGTCTTCGGCCTTTGTGAGTGGCGTGGCTGTGATGTTGCTGATTATCGGCAGGGCCGTATCGCTCAAGTTCGCCCTCGATAGCGCCTGGGCCAGTCCGCTGACTGCCGGGTACATCACCGGCGAATGGAAGGCGCCGCTGACTGGGAGCGGTATGATGCGTTTAGCTCCGCGCGCCTTTGCCAGTTCGCCAGCCAGTGTCAGTGCCTTCTGTTCGCCTGAGATAACGATCTGACCGGGCGCGTTATAGTTCGCGACAATGACCTGTCCCTGTCCGGGATGGGGCCCGTCGCGTTCGGCGGCCAATTGTCGTGTTGCCTCCTGGCAGACCTCTTGCAGCGGTTCCGCCTCCAGTCCGATGATGGCCGCCATGCCGCCGGGGCAGGCCGTCTCCTCGGCATCCATCAGGCGCCCGCGCTCGCGTACCAACTGTGTCGTCTCCTTGAGATCGAGCGCACCCCCCACGACCAGCGCAGCGAACTCGCCGACGCTGTGGCCGGCAGTAAAATCAGGCGTGAGCGGCGTGGACCAGGAGGAAGCAGAGGGTGAGAGCGCTTCCTGGAATGCTGCGAGGTAGGCGAGACTGACTGTGACAATAGCAGGTTGGGCGTTAATCGTCTTACGTAATATCTCTTCCGGGCCTTCAAAACACAACGTACTCAAAGGGAAACCGAGCGCATCATCGACCGTCTCAAAGACGCGTTTAGCAGCCGCCGATGTCGCAAAAATATCGGCTCCCATGCCAACTGCCTGACTTCCTTGCCCTGGAAAGAGAAAGGCGACCTTTGTCGTCATACCATGCTCTCTTAATAAATAGAAAGAGGCGGTGTATAGATAGGCAAGCTATCTGTGTCGGGTCCACTATGATGAACAATCCGTCGGTGAATCCGTACGATACATCCGCCTGCTTTGATATTACTTCTGACCTTTGGGTAGGAACACCTGGCGATTGCGATACATCCCACAGTGTGGGCAGGCATGATGCGACAGCCTGGGCTTTCTGCAATTCGGACATGCAACAAGTTGTGGTAGCTTCAGGTGATGATGCGCGCGCCTCTCCCCTTGCCGGGCGTGGGAGGTGCGCTGTTTTGGTAATGCACCCATAATGTAACTGCTCCTCTTCCACCAGTACTGTGTCCTGACTCATCATCAGGCTTACCTACTCGTGTGATGTGTTGATTCTTGATCCTGTAATAATGATTGTAGAACGCTCAGCCGGGGATCGACTTCGGGCTGGCAAGTGCAGGGACCCTCGTTGAGTTCCTTGCCGCACTGTGGGCAGAGCCCCGCGCAGTCCTCTTTACAAAGCGTCACCATCGGAATATCTAGCAGAACATGCTGCCTTATCGCCTCGGTGAGATCGACCAGGTGATGCTCATCGATGGGAAATGCGTCCTCCCCATCGTCTGGTGGAGACAACGACACACCCGTCACCACATCCAACGTCGGGTAAAAACGCTCCTCGAATGGGACACGCATCTGCTGCTCGAAGTGTTTCAAACAGCGCGTGCACTCAAATTCAAGGGTCAGATCTACCCAACCATCTGCCAGCAGCCCCTGATTGATACGCCTCAGGCGCGCATAGCCAACAAGCGGGCCGATCACCTTGAGGTCTTCATCGAGCTGCACATCTTCTTCGTCGATGTCATAGGTTAATGAAGTACCTACGGGCGACTTCATTAGTTGCGCCACATTAAAAATCATGGAAGATATATCCTTTCACATTGCGAACCCATTTAAGCCTTAAATAAAAACTATGGCGCAACCTGGATTATTCCCTCGTCTTTGCTGGCGCTTGCTCATTATAGACAAGCGAAAAGAGGGTGTCAAGCCCCATCCCTACTGGTAGTTCGGGCCACCCATCGTGTCCGCAGCAAGGGAGGCGCGTCGTGGCCCTGGACGCAGCGCCCGCTGAGGGGGACCTTCCTCCTCTATCGCTGTCTGTCCTCTTTCATTGCTATTGTCCGTGTCGTTCCCGTCCTCTTGTTGCTCTGCCGTCTGTTCTTGCAGGCTTTCGAGGCCGCGCTCGATGCTCAGAACGGTGCGGCTTACATCCGTTTCGATGCTGGTGAGGTGCTCGCGCAGGTTGCGCAGCGTCTCCACTACATAGGCGTCGGCATCGACCTTCAGATGTTCGGAGTGTTCTTCTGCCCTGCGGATCATCTGGCGCGCCTGCTCCTCCGCTTTTCGTAGCAATTGCTGTGATCGCTCTTCTGCTGCCTTGAGTAGCCCCTCGCGATTGATGGCGCGCGCGCCCTCTTCGCGTGCGCGGGCCAGCAGCGTGGTCGCGTCGGCCTGCGCCTGCGCGAGAATGCGCTCTTTGTCCTGGATGACGCGCCTGGATTGCTTGACCTCATCTGGAATAGTGGTGCGCATCTGTTCAATGATATTAAGAATGTCGCTCTCTTTGACTATGATCTGGTTGACCAGGGGCATGCGGCGACTGCCAGCAATGAGGTTTTCGAGGCGATCGACAAGATACAAAATATCCATGCGGCCTTTCCTCCTTCTGCGCCTGTTCTAGTTCCCTGGGTCTTCATACGCCAGGTGTTTATATACCAAGTTTGTTTTGCAGTGCTTTGACCGCTACTGCGGGAAGCATGTCGTGCACATCGCCACCCAGATTTGCTACTTCTTTTAAAAGAGAGGAGCTGACAAAAAGGTTTTCTAGATTCGTCAGCAGACAGACCGTCTCAATTTCGGGTGCCAGCTTGCGATTCATCAAGCCTTGCTGAAATTCTGCTTCAAAATCGTTGGGCGAGCGCAATCCTTTGATAATCGCCTGACCACCTGCCGAGCGTACGTATTCTACCACCAGGGTACTGAATTTCTCGACGCGCACATTATGCAATTCCTCTGTTGCTATAACCTCTTGCCATAATGCCACACGCTCGTCGGCGGAGAAAAGCAGGTTCTTAGCTGGAAATGCGTACACCCCGATGATCAGGGTATCAAAAATACGCGCGGCCCTGCGCGCGATATCCAGGTGTCCGTTGGTTAAAGGATCGAAGCTGCCCGGATAGACGGCAAGATGGCCGGATCTCTCTGCATTGCTCACACTCAACTCCCCTTTTGTGATTTACAATATACCAACCAGGAAAAAATAGGACGGTTTCTTCATTAAACCATATCGAAGAGCATTAGGCAATATCAGGCCCTGCGCGGTGGGGCTTTTCAAATGTCGTCTTTTGCCCTTCCTCCTCGCGCCTCCGGCGCTCGCAGGAGGGTTATGGTTGAGGTTGTGGCGGCTGTGCCCGTCACAACCTCAACCATAAAACGTGATTGAGAGGCCCGCGAGCGAGCCGATATGAGGCAGAAAGCGATTTTAGAAGCGCCCTGCCTGAGCTGGAACGGTCTCCTCGCTTAGCGCGTCTGTACCGTCGCGACCTGCCTCTGACGACGATAGCGACCACCGATCGCCTCGCCCAGGCCGATGGCGGACAGGCCGATGAGCAGGTGTATGACCTGTACGACCCAGTGCGCGGGATTGGGCTCCGGTAGGATCTGCTGCTGCAATAGTCCCAGCGCAAGCACGATCAGGCCGAGCACGACCGCGCCGATGCCCAGTCCCGTGCCTCCTTTGAGTGTCAGCATCGAACCGCCTAGAATCCAGAGCGAGAAGACCACGATAAAACCAAGGAACATGTGGATAAGGATGGGGCCGAGAGGATGGCCTACCCAGTCCAGGATGCCAAGAATAAGTGCCAGCACTGCGGCGACCCGCAATACATTGGTGGTAATACGTACAACCATGAATCTCTCCTTACTTCCCTCTATACAGCGCTGTGTTGTTTCTGAGGTGTGCTCTCGCTAGTTTGCTCACTTGCAAGCTTCTGCATATCTGGCAGAAAAAGCCGCGCCCAGCGCGAAGCTGGCCACACGGATAGCCTGAGCGCCAGCATTACGAGTATATCACCTATGTGATTAAGAGGCGTTTTGGCCTCCATCCTATCATAGGCACCTGTGCAACCGTGCCATCTATAGTATCATGCAGTGGGATTTATCAATGGAAAAGGTCTGAAAGGGCTTTGACGCGCGGCTCCTGTCCCCACTTTTCCTGTATGTGTTCATAGACCAGGTATGCCTCGTCGTAGCGCAGCGCGCTCCCTAACTCCCTGGCCGCCTTTACGGCCTCTTCGAGCAGGGCGCAGCTCTGTTCCTGCTCCTGCAATGCCAGTGCGGTTGCCGCCTGGTACACGCTCAATTCGA
>DAOTTD010000025.1:0-4558 GCA_034438015.1 Ktedonobacteraceae bacterium
TGCCCTCGACTGGGAGATTAGAGAATGCAGTCAGTACAGGATTTAGCAACCGCGGTGCAACGTGTTGTTGGGAACGTTGAGCGGGTTATTGTTGGTAAGGCTGAATCGGTTGCTTTCAGCTTGATTGCCGTTATCTGCCATGGGCACGTGCTTATAGAAGACGTGCCAGGCGTTGGTAAGACCGTGCTCACAAAGGCGATTGCCCGTTCGATCGGGTGTACCTTCAAGCGCATCCAGTTTACCCCTGACCTGTTGCCGAGTGATGTAACAGGTGTTTCAATTTATAATCAGAAGACGGCTAATTTTGAGTACCGCCCCGGCCCTGTGATGGCCCAGATCGTGCTTGCTGACGAGATCAACCGTGCCACCCCCAAGACGCAATCGGCGCTGTTGGAGGCGATGGAAGAGGACCAGGTTACCGTTGATGGCGTCACGTATCACCTGCCCGAACCTTTTATGGTCATGGCGACGCAGAACCCTATCGAATATGAGGGGACGTTTCCCCTGCCCGAAGCGCAGCTCGACCGCTTTATGATGAATATTAAGCTGGGCTATCCCAAGGCCAACGATGAGATGACTATTCTGGATAGTCATCAGCACCATCATCCGCTTGAAGATCTGGCGCAGATTATGACCGCTGAGGAACTGGTGCTCATTCAGCGCCAGATACGCTCCGTCCATGTTGACCCTTCTATTCGTGAATATATCGTAGCGGTCGCCAACGCGACTCGTTCGCATGCGAGTATCTATCTGGGGGCGAGTCCGCGTGGCTCCCTGGCGCTCTTCCGGGCGGCACAGGCGCTGGCAGCGATGCGTGGACGTGGCTATGTTATTCCCGATGACGTGAAACTGCTAGTCAAGCCAACACTTGCACACCGCATTATCGTAACTCCAGCCGCGCGCGTGCGCTCAATCACCTCTACGGCTATCCTGGACGAGATTTTGCAGACGGTTCCTGTGCCTAATGCGTGGGTTGGTGGTGGAAGGGGGCGCTAGCCTATGCGACCCTGGCAGGCGATACTGTTACTGATTATATTGATCTTTTTTGCCATCAGCAGCGGGTGGAAGGTGCTCTACGTGCTGACCTATGTACTGCTGATATTGTTTGTGCTCTCCTGGCTGTGGGCGCGCTACAGCCTGCGCAAACTGGTCTTTCGCCGCGCCGCGACGAGTGGTCGCGTGCAGGTCGGTGAGATCTTCGATGAACGCCTGACGCTGGACAATGTGAGTGTGATGCCCAAGCTCTGGGTGCAGGTCGGCGATGGCTCAACCCTGCCAGGTCATCGCGCCGGTTATGTCGCCAGCATGGGAGGGCGCAAACGCGCGATGTGGCGCGCGCGCAGTATCTGTCGGCAGCGGGGACGTTTCCAGCTCGGTCCCGTGACTGCGACCAGCGGCGATCCCTTCGGACTCTTTCGTAGACGCATCTTTATGAAGCCGGCAAGCGAGCTGTTAGTCTTGCCACGTGTCCTGCCGATCACCAGTTTCGCACTTTTCACAGGTGGTCTGCCTGGACGTGGACGCAGCTCGCGCCGCGCCCTACAGACCACGACCAATGCCACAACCATTCGCGACTACGTCGCTGGCGACGCTCTCAGTCGTATTCACTGGCGTTCCAGTGCGCATTATAACAAATTAATGGTGAAAGAGTTCGATCTGGACCCCGCCGTCGACGCCTGGATCTTCCTCGATCTGCATGATACCGTCCAGGTGGGCGAGGGCGAGCATTCGACGGAAGAGTACGGCGTCACCATCGCTGCGACGGTCGCTACCTACCTTCTGCGCCAGGACCTTTCGGTGGGCCTGATCGTCAATGGTGAGCGACGAGAAATTCTTTCGCTGGACCGTGGCGATCGCCAGATTGAGCGCGTTTTAGAGCTGCTCGCGGTCGTCAGGGCAGGTGCCGGACCAGAATTGAAGGAGGCTCTGGCCCTGGACGCGTTCCATTTTGGTCGCAATACCGTAGCTATCATTATTACCCCATCCAACTCGCGCGATTGGCATGAGGGATTGCGCCATCTCCAGCGCCGTGGAGTGCAGGTCGCCGTCGTGGGATTGGACGCCGCCTCTTTCGACGATAGACCTGCCGACGAGGATACGCTGGCGCTGCTCGAGGGCGCTGGTATACCTGTAATGCGTGTAAAAAATAGGGAGCCTCTAGCTCAAATTCTGGAAAGTGGTTCGAATGCGCCTTCTACTCAACGGAGGTAATACCAATGCGCGATGCTGCGATTGAACGACTTGTAAAGATTATCTCCGAGTCCAACGATGACGGCTCCGGGAAGAAATCTCGTAAACCGCTCCTGGAGATACATATAGGGCTGGCTGAGGGCTGGTTCTCGCTGGTTTTGCTCGCTATCGTCGTCTATAGTACGATCTGGTGTGTGCAGGCTGTAGGCTGGGTTGATCACCTGGGCGTGCTGTCTCTGACGACCGGTCTGGGTCTGCTCGCGGGCGTCCTGGCCGCGAAACAACATCGCTTCTCCCGCTGGCTCCTGCACGTTGCTGCCTTCGTGTTCAGCCTGCTACTGGCCTTCTGGCAGACGGTGAACTCTTTCTACGATGGGCGCGTCGCTAATTTTGTCGCTGGCGTAGAGCACTGGCTCGCGTCCGTTTCTGTGGGCGGGACGGGCGATGTGGATGCCATCTTTTTCTTCTTTATCGTCGCGTTGAGCTTTATCCTTGCCTATACCAGCGCCTGGCTGGTGTATCGCACGCGCGTTCCCTGGTTAATGATCGTCGCCAATGCGGTGGTTCTCCTGATCAACCTGAGCAATGTCAGTGATGGTTATGTTATCTTTCTTATCGTGTTCCTGATTGCCTCCTTGCTTCTGCTGCTACGCTTCAACCTCTACGAATCGATGCGGCGCTGGAAGAGGCAGGGGCTGCGCTACGCAGAAGATCTTGGCTGGGACGTTATGCAGGCCGGTGCCCTGATCTCGGTTGGCATCCTGATCTTTTCCTGGATCTTGCCCGGCAGTTATATAAACCCTGTTATCTCCCAGGTCTGGAATCTCAGCTCGAATCCCTGGATGCAGATCCAGAACACCTGGGACCGCGTTATCTCCGTTACCGGCGGTAGCAATCCCGCTAATCGCGGGAATTTTAGGGACACGATGTCCCTCGGCGGTAACCCAAATCTGACCAATGAAGTGGTCTTCAATGTGCAATTTGCCGATAATCAGGATAACAATCAATATCTCGCTTCTCTGAGCTATGATACCTATAATGGCAACACCTGGACGGTGAGTCCCGTCGATACGGGCGCGGTCAAAGCAAACGAACCATTTCCGTCGAGCGCTGATGCGACGCATGCGGTGGTGCAGAAAGTGTCGGTAGTGAATCCGCCGGGAGAGCAGAGTCCGTACTTGCTCGGCGCCTCCGAGATCGTCTCTGTCAACCTGCCCGCAAAGGTGCAGACAAATCAGGCCAGCGCTAAAGTTGACTGGCAGGGACAGAATGGCTATCTTGTCTCCGGCCAGAGTTATACGATCACATCCAGCGTCTCTTCCGCTGATGAGCAGATGCTGCGTTCCATCCCTATGCCCGTCGATGCTCAGCAGATACCTGCCAACTTTGATGAAGCTTCCGTGCCTGTAACGTACTACTATCCCGCCGTTGTGAGCACGTATACGCAACTGCCAAAGCTCGATCCCCGTATTGCGGTTAGGGCAAAGGAGATCACGCGCGACAAAACCACGATGTACGACAAGGTTGTCGCCCTGGAGTCGTATCTACGCTCGAACTATTCCTACAATGTGAATATACATCGTCCATCGGGCGAGGAGGGTGTGGCCTGGTTCCTGTTCGATAATCCGAACCACGATGGTTTCTGCAACTACTTTGCCTCGGCTATGACGATTATGGCGCGCTCGCTGGGCATTCCGGCGCGCGTTGTGGTGGGCTATACGCATGGGACCTACGACGCGAAACATAAACTGAATGTTATTCGCGGCACCGATGCCCATAGCTGGACGCAGGTCTACTTCGCTGGCTACGGTTGGATCAACTTCGAGCCGTCGGCAAGTTTCGCGCCGTTTACACGTCCGCAGCCGAGTCAGTTCCCATCGGCGGGCGCGAACGGCAATAACAGCGCTGCCGGAGGTGCGTCACCCTCCGTCAATCCCGCCCACAGGTTGAATCGTTTAAACGGCGGTGACAATAGCGGCAGCGGCACGGGGACTGGTGCTGCGAAGGGGCCATCCCTGGGTACGGCCCTCGGCACCTTTATCCTGCTTATCCTGTTTGCCGTTCTGCTCTTCAGCCTGTGGTGGCGCCGTCTCTTCCGCAATTATGGACTGGCCGCTCAGTTGTATGGTCGCGTCTGCACGCTAGCAGATTGGGCTGGCATCAAGGTACAGCCCGCCCAGACGCCCTACGAGTATATGCAGGAGGTGGCTGTCTTTGCCTCTAAAGAGGCTGAGACGCTTGAACGACTGGGAGATATCTACGTGCGCGATCGCTGGGCCGACCCGGCCAGTAAAGAGCATCCTCGCCGCAGTGGCGAGATTGCAGAACTGCCTGCCCTATGGAAGCGGCTACAGCCGCAGCTCTTCCT
>DAOTTD010000026.1:0-49136 GCA_034438015.1 Ktedonobacteraceae bacterium
GGCTTGTTCGCAGAAAAACTCCTGGTCCCCCAGCCTTGCGACCGGCGACCAGTTGCTTGACAGGAACTGCTCGTCGCCAAACAGTTGCTGTTCTGCTTTCCACTCTTCAGTTGTTAAAGGATCCCTCCGTGGAGATGGGCCGTGACCTCTCACTGTTATCAGTGTACTCCACTTTTCAAGCGGGCATTTCGTTCGCTTGTTTACTGTAGACGTAGTATCTCACATTTCTGGCGCTGTGTCAAGAGGTTTTCAAACGAATTTCTTTTCGCTGAGAAAACTTCCTTCCCTTGCTTTCGCCGTTACAGGAACTCATTTACCCGGATCAAGGACGACGCAAAAAGGCCGTACAAAACCCTGGTTGGTTCTTTTACTTAGGGGAGAGGTTATCCCTGCGGGTCCACATTAGCGTGGCACGATCTACAATGCGTTTGAAACAGGAGCACCTACTCGTTTATGAGCGAGGTGATTGTCTCTTTTGGCAGCCAGAGTAGTATGCCATATCTTGAGGGACCTGTCAAGAGTTTTGCAAGGCAATTTTGCAACTGCCTTGACAATGTCATGACTCTATTCGTTCCTGTGAGACCTGCCACTGCTGGCGTTCCTGTTGCGCCCTGGCAAATGTTTCGCTCAGGTCTTTATCGTGGATGGCGACACGCTCACGCAAGGATTGGAGCGTCGTGATATAGGCGTCCAGCCAGCGCGTGATGGCTTCGCTGTTCGTGAGGCAGATATCGCGGTACATCTCGGGGCTGCCCGCCGCCAGACGAGAGATATCGCGGAAACCATTGGCGGCCAGCAAAGAGGCATCGCCCCACGAGCTGCCCTCGGCGACGGTATTGACCAGGGCAATGGAGGCAAGGAAGGGCAGATGGCTGACGCTTGCGACCTGTCCATCGTGCTCAGCGGGCTCTAAAAAGCGTACCCGTGCCCCTATAGCCTCCACAAGCGTCGAGACTTTGTTGATGGCGGCAGGATTGGTACGCGGCGTGGGTGTAAGGCAGTAGATACGATTTTTGAAGATACTGGCGTCGGCGGCCTCGACTCCGCTGACCTCTTTTCCGGCCATTGGGTGTCCGCCTACAAACGAGGTATTCGCGGGCAGAAACTCTTCGGCCCAGTTGATGACCTGCGCTTTGGTGCTTGCCACATCGGTGACGACGGTGCCCGGTGTGAGGACGGGGGCAATGGCCTGTAGCAGGGCACGCATTGCCCCTACAGGAGTCGCTAGAATGACCAGTTCCGCGCCACGAACGGCGTCGGCCAGCGCCTGAAACGACTGGTCGATTGCACCTGCCCTGCGCGCACGATCGCTGACGCCCTTTCCCAGGTCATAGCCAACAACCTGCTGGGCAGACTTCGTTGTTCGTACAGCCAGTCCCAGCGATCCACCAATAAGTCCCAGGCCAATAATTGTAACACGATTAAACATAGCAAATTCCTTTTTCACAATTTTAATAAGCACTCCTTATACCGCGTTTGCTCCGCGATAGTACTTAATGCATTTTTACTTGACCTCTCAGGGTTTTGTTCGTATACTTCCCTCAGAGGAGACGGCAAAGGTCTGTGTGCATTTGCGACCCGCTTGCGGGCTTGAAACTTGAAACAAAGGCTAGAAGTAGACCAACTCCTCCAGCCAGTCGGCACTCCCCGAACCAAGGGCGGCGGCAAGCATCGCGGTCACGTCATCGCTGAGCAGGACGGTGCGCTCCGTCCGATAGAGAGCAAGGAAGCGCGGCAGGACAGAGGCGTCGTAGCGCTCCAGGAGATCGACGGCGAATTGTTCCAGCAACAGTTCATAGGTCAAATAGTCTTCGGCGGGGGTATCTTCGAACCAGTCGAAGCCCCGAATGGTCACCGGCGTCTTGCCGTCTGGCTCCGGCTCAAAGATCTCCGCGTACTCTGCGTGCAGGTCTTTGTTGATCAGGCCCTGCTGACCATCCAGGCGATGGGCGAGCCAGACGGCGGCAAACTTGAGCTGCCATTCATCGGCCCACAAGGGATACTCTTCCGGCCAGGGACGAGGATCGGACTCCAGAAAGGCCAGGGTGAGCGCGTGATAGAGGATGAAAGCCAGGCGCTCAGGCGTCTCTTCGCCAAAGACGGGGTCGATCTCGACAGGCACAACAAGCGTAGAGGGGGAAGTAGCGTCCGTCCAATATGGCAGCAGGTCGTTGTTCTCCTCGGGCTCGTCGCGCGGGGCAAGCGACCAGTCATCGATGCTGGCCAGGACAATCTCCATAGCAGGTAAAGACTCGCCGAGCAGATGGGCAAGCTGTTCACTGGCTTTGTCGGCAGCCTGAAGCAGCCAGCGGGCGCGCGTTTCTTCGCCCGCTGGATAGTAGACGACCTTCGGGCCGTCTAATTTTTCGTAGCGTTCATAGGGGAACTGCATACGTTCTACGAGGCCGTCCCTTCTTCTAAAACTTTCTCTTGGGGCCCGGGCAGCAACGGTCTGGGCGTGTTCTGCCCATCCAGTTCGCTGCGCAGCTCCTGTACTTTATTCTCTCTACGGAAGCGATGATAAAAGTCCAGGTACAACTGTTGCAGGCGACCGGGTTTGATCTGTTTGCCACCCTCATAATACTCGAGTGCGACCTCGCCGATCGACCATGTGGATGCCGCAGCGATCGCGCCGGCCACGAAATCTCCTCCAAAGGGTACAAGCTTGGCCACTTGCTCAGCGACGTAGCGCATGCCGAGACCGCCGACCATGGCGACTATCAGTTCGCGGGCATGTTTCCGTGCATCGGCACTATCCATCGGCTCACCATAGAGGGCTGCCAGGCGCAGCACCAGGCGCGCCTGTGTGCCCAAAATGATAGGAATATCGATGAAAGGGATCGGCTCCAGTCCTGCCGCGAGGGTGAGCAGCGTCGCATTGCGAATAATCTTCTGCGCAGCCGTGCGACGGAAGGCAGGCAGCTCCCGACCGATCGCCAGCGCGGCCTCCGGGCTAGCCTCGATGATCGCGGGGATCAGCTCTGTGGCCACATTGGTACCATTCTTGCCAGAGATGGGGATAACGCCGACAACGCCGAGCATTACGGCGATCTCCGTAGCAAACTGATCGGGGCCCTCGCCGCCTTTGAGCACATCAACCTTATTGACGGCGATTATAGTGGGTTTCTTCAGTCCTTTGATCACGTTGTACAGATCGCGGTCCTCCTCCTGCAAGCCACGCGATCCGTCGATCAGAAACACGATCACGCTGGCCTGATCCATTCCGCTTTCCATAACATTGGGCAGGTGTCCAGGGGTATCCACGAGGGTAAAGGGACCGAAATCGGTGCGCACCAGCGTCTTTGTCGTCCCGGCCTGCGACGAGACAGGCGAGAGGGTCTGTCCCTTCAACGTATTGAAGAGGGTGCTCTTGCCTGAGTTGGGCTGTCCAATGATGACTACCGTATTGTTCAGCCCATTGAGCACTTCGTCCTGCGCCTGCTTCCAATTGACCGCTTTCATAAACGCCTGTACGACGGCAATGCTACCGGGCAGGTTCTTCAAAGCGTTTACGCCGAGATCGCGCACACTTTGAGCGCGATCGGTTCTACGTAGAATACTATCTACAGCATTTTTCTTTAGCTTCTTCTGCTGCTCATCATCTACGCCCGAATTTATACGATTCTTGTTAGCCACGGGTCATTCCCTTCCCTGATTTCTATAAGAGTGAGAGTTTATCAGGTCTTGACGCCAGAGATTCTCTTACCTTGATTATAGACATGTTTGTGCATAAGAGCAAACGTTACAGTGTTCACACGGATGCAGATTATAACGAGACTCATACAAAGTCACTCCAGGCGGATGCGCGGATCGATAGCCACGTAGAGCAGATCAGCCAGGGCGTTACAAAACACGACCAACGCTGCTGTCAGTACCGTCGTCGCCTGCACCACCGGAAAGTCCTTTTGATTGATAGCGGTCAGGGTAAGAGAACTAACGCCCGGCTTCAGGTGCTACAATAACAAAGATATTAACTCAATCTTTGAAAACCTGGAGAAGTTTATGCCAACACCTTCCACGCCTCCCGATACAACGATCTATCAGCGCCCGGTTGAACTGCTGCAACGCCTTATCCGCTTCAACACGACCAATCCGCCTGGCAATGAAGCAGAGTGCATTCACTACATTGATACGTTGCTAAAGGAGGCCGGTTTCCAGACGACGCTGCTGACGAGCGATCCCGCGCGCCCCAACCTTATCGCGCGATTGGCAGGAGAGGGAAACGCCAGGCCACTGTTGCTTCAGGGGCATATCGATGTGGTGACGACGGAAAAACAGGACTGGCAGCAGCCGCCGTTCGAGGGGAAGATCGTCGATAACTATATCTGGGGGCGTGGAACGTTGGATATGAAAGGCGGCGTAGCGATGATGCTGGCCGCCCTGATGCGCGCCAAAGCTGAGGGGACCTCGCTACCGGGCGATGTTGTGCTTACGCTTTTAAGCGACGAAGAGGCGGGCGGCGAACAGGGCGCAGAGTTCCTGGTCGAGAACCACGCGGAGCTCTTCAAAGACATACGCTATGCTCTTGGAGAGTTCGGTGGTTTTAGCGTCACGATCGGCGGCAAGAAGTTCTATGCCATTCAGGTGCTCGAAAAACAGGTATGTTGGATGAAGGCGACGCTGCGCGGTCCCGGCGGGCACGCCTCGCTGCCCATGCACAATGGGGCCGCGGCCAAATTGGGGAATCTCTTGCAGCAATTGAATCAGCACCGTTTGCCGGTCCACATCATCGAGACGACGCGACAGATGCTGGAGATAATATCCGCTACTATTGCGGGACCGACCGGAGCGCAGTTCAGCCGGTTGCTCGATCCCGCGCAGACCGATGCCACGCTCGACACACTCAGCGAACAGAGACAGATTATAGATCCCATTCTCCATAACACCGTTAACGTCACGATCATCAGGGGCGGAAGTCAGGTCAATGTCATTCCCAGCGAGATTATCCTGGAGATGGATGGACGCCTGCTGCCGGGCTATACGCCTGAAGACATGCTGGCAGAACTGAGCACAATCATTGGAAATGAGGTAGAGATCGAGCTTGTGCGCCATGATCGAGGGCGCGCCCAGGCCGATATGGGATTGTTCGATACGCTAGCAGATGTGCTACGCGAGGCCGATCCGGGCAGCGTTCCCATTCCCTTCTTAACACCTGTCGTGACCGATGGACGTTTCTTCTCGCGGTTGGGGATTCAGACGTACGGCTTCCTGCCCCTGAACCTCCCGGCGGGCTTCGACTTCCTACAGACGGTCCACGCCGCCAACGAACGTGTCCCGGTCGAAGCGATGGAGTTTGGTACCCAGGCCATCTTCGAGGTGCTACGTCGCCCCCGTTGAGGGTCGCGCGGCATCTCTCAGTTGCACCCTCATATCGATATACATAAATATTGTCTGCATGCCCATCCAACGCATCTATTTGCTTGACGCGGCACCCATTTTCTGACATACTTAAAAAGCAATTATGTAGATTATATCCAATCCTCCAATTGTCTATGAAAGGCACCGCGATGCAAGATACGCCACTACAAAGCAACATAGAAGAGCGAGACTATCGGGCAGGTTTTGAGCGTGTTATGCGTTTCGCCGAACATGCCAGGCTGCGGGGCTGGCGTCTTACTGATCGTCAGTTAGTGCACGAGATCATCCAACGCGAGCGGGCTGCGTACATTCGCGAGAAGAGCTCTCTCCCTGTCTTCGGTCCAGATCTCCATTCCGCCGCCTACAATCGCGGGCAGGCTGACGCGCTGCGCAGGCTCCTAGAGGCTCAGGGCGAGCAGCTTGAGAGAGAAGATGCCTGAACTTCTCTTCTTGTCTCACTAGAGCGAAAAAAGGTAGAGCGTATCTATGGAACTTGCATTGCCGCCAGCCTATACAGGACCAGAGCCAGGCTCACCAGAGCAGGTCAACGCCATTATCGTCGAACTCCGGCGCCTCTATCCACAGGCGACCTGCTCGCTTAACTTCAAAAATCCACTGGAACTCCTGGTTGCCACACAGCTCTCGGCACAGTGTACTGACGAACGTGTGAATATAGTCACGAAGAAGCTTTTTCAAAAGTACCGCAGCGTCGAAGATTTCGCGCACGCAGATCCAGAGGAGTTCGAGCAGGATATTCGCTCGACAGGTTTTTACCGCAATAAAGCCAAAAATATTCGCGCCGCCAGCCAGCGCATTCTCACCGCGTATGGGGGCGAGGTGCCGCGTACGATGTCCGACCTTCTCAGTCTACCAGGCGTGGCGCGCAAGACGGCGAACGTGGTTCTGGGCAACGCCTTTGGAATCGTCGAAGGCTTCGTCGTCGATACGCACATCGGTCGCCTCAGCCGGCGTTTTGGCTGGACGAAGCACACCGATCCGGTCAAGGTCGAACAGGATCTGATGAGCATCGTGCCGCGCGCGAACTGGCTCGATCTCTCACACCTGCTGATCTTCCACGGGCGCGCCCTCTGCAACGCGCGCAACCCGCTCTGCGAACAGTGCACACTCGTCCATCTCTGCCCATCGGCATTTATTGCGAAATACAAAAACGCTTAAGGCTGGCGATTACAGTCCCAATCATAATATCAGTAACTTCCGTTTGCCCAGGCAGTCAACAGGGCGATTTCAAAGTCGCCACTCCTCGCGCCTGCGGCGCTCGCAGCAGAAATGGTTGAGCTTTGTTGCGGGCGAGTCGCCCGCAACAAAGCTCAACCATTTCCCTTGAGGGAGGCCCTACGGGCCGATGCGAGTGAACGAGACGACTTTGAAATCGCCCAGGTAGTCAATCTGCCAGTTTTGTCGCAAGCTGATCTGTGGTACTATACCACTGTGCATCAGCTAGCATAGACAATTTTACAAGTTCAGGCCACCTGAAGAGGCAACGAACATTATGTCGATACCGTTGAACAAGCCTGTTATCTGTCCAGTACTCATTGGGCGCCCATCAGAACTGGCAGCCCTCCAGGCGCTCATCGCACAGATTGGGAACGCGCCTGGGCAGATTGTTCTCATCAGCGGAGAGGCGGGCATCGGTAAGTCGCGCCTGGTTGCGGAGGCAAAAATGTACGCACAAGAGCAGCACTTTCTGCTGCTCCAGGGCAACTGTTTCCCTGCTGATCGCTCCTATCCCTATGCGCCTCTTCTCGATCTGCTCAGGTCTTCACCGGCAAAAGAACTGCTGACCACGTACGCCTCTAACGCAGAATCACGCGCACGCGACCTGGGGCGCCTCGATATCGTATCTTCACCAGCCACCACAGTGCCGCCACTGGAGCCAGAGCAAGAGAAGCGCCGTCTATTCATGGCACTCGCACACTTCTTCACAGATTTAGCCACGCAACAGCCCATTCTGCTCACGATAGAGGATATCCATTGGAGCGATGAAACGAGCCTCGAGTTTCTGCATTACCTGATGCGCCATTGTGCCGCCCATCCCTTGCTTATCCTGGCAACCTATCGCAGCGACGAAGTACATGGCAGCCTGAAACACTGGCTGGCGCAGCTTGATCGCGAACGCCTCAACCAGGAAATTATCCTGCAAGGATTGACGCATGCCCAGATTGAGGCGGTGCTGCATGCCATTTTCGCACAATACCAGTCCGCCACTGACGCGGTTCGCCTGGCACATGGCGAGCTACTTGATACCATTGCCGGATTGACGGAGGGCAATCCTTTTTTCGTTGAGGAGATTCTCAAGTCTCTCATTACGAGCGGGGAGATTTTCTATACTAACGGCACCTGGGAAAGCAAGTCGCTGCGTGAGCTACACGTTCCTCGCAGTATCCAGGATGCCGTACAGCGCCGCACAGCACAATTGAGCACACCCGCACGACACCTGCTGACACTCGCGGCGGTAATCGGGCGGCGCTTCGATTTCACCCTGTTGCAGCGGATAATGCAATGCGATGAGCAGCACCTGTTCCTTTTGATTAAAGATTTGATTGCCGCCCAACTCGTCATCGAGGAATCTGACGAGCGTTTTGCTTTTCGCCACGCGCTGACACGACAGGTTATTTATACCGAACTACTGGCCCGCGAACGCAAGACGCTGCATCGTACGATCGCCGAAACGATGGAGGGCCTGTACACGAGCAACCTGGATACACATCTGGCGGACTTCGCTTATCACTTTTACGAAGCCGGTCTATGGCCACGCGCCTTCGCATATGCACAGCGTGCCGGTGAAAAAGCCATGTCGCTCTACGCTCCCCACGCCGCTGTTACCTATTTTACCAATGCCTTGCACGCGGAATACCAGCTCTCCGCTACACCACCCGCAAGCCTGTTCCGCGCCCGTGGACAGGCTTACGAGCTTCTCGGCGAATTTGACCGGGCGCGCGCAGATTATGAAGCGGCCCTCCAGGTAACACGCTCGACCAGAGAGGACCGCGCCGAATGGGAGGCCCTGCTGCACCTCGGTATGTTGTGGGCCGGACGCGACTACGAACGCAGCGGGGAGTACTACCAGAATGCGTTCGAACTGGCAAATAGTATCGCTGATCCATCCATCAGCGCCCGTAGTTTGAATCGTCTGGGGAACTGGTATCTCAATGTCGAACGCCCCCAGGAAGCGCTTACACATCATCGAGAAGCGCTGAACATCTTTCAGGAACTGGGCGACGGGCCGGGCATCGCGGAGACGCTCGATCTCCTCGGTATGACGAGCTATCTCGGCGGTGACCTGGAACGTGGCACGGAATATTACAGGCAAGCGATTGTGCTCTTTCGCCAGTTGGACGATCGGCGAGGTCTCACATCCAGCATGGCGACGCTGACAATGCGCGGCATCACCTACCAGACAGATACGATGATTCCCGCCGTAGCGCATGCATCTGAGGTCACACCCGACGGCGAGCTGGCGCTGAGGATCGCCCGCGAGACGGAGCAGCGCGCCGCCGAAGCCTACGCGCTCATCTTCCTGGCCTTCTGCCTGGGCCCACAGGGAACATATGCACAGGCATTGGAGTTTGCCGATCAGGGCCTGCACATCGCCGAGGAGATCGATCACCGCCAGTGGATGACCGCCGCCCACTGCGCGCTCGGTACGCTTTACCGCGACCTGCTTGCGCTACCGCAGGCGCGCATTCACCTCGAACGGGCGCTGCACCTTGCCAACGAGACCTGCTCGTTACACTGGATACACACCGCAAGCGGGCACCTCGCTTCGACCTATGTTTTAGCGCGCGAACTCTCCCTCGCCGAAAACATCCTCAAGGTGTCCCTCTCTTCTGCTACTCAAACCCTGGGCCAGCGCCTTATGTCGTGCGCTCGCGCAGAACTGGCGCTGGCCCATAATGATCCTTCTCAGGCATTACAGATTATAGAGCAGTTAATGCCTGCGCCTGCAGATAGCAGTGACAGGCGAACCATCCTCCGTTTAGCGCGGTTGCGCGGCGAGGCTCTCCTGGCTCTCAATCAAACGAGCGAAGCTGAAGCGGTGCTTCAACACGCCAGGGACGAGGCTCAACAGCAGGGAGCCTTATCTCTACTCTGGCGCATACATCTGACCCTTGGCAAATTATATCAGGCGCGACGCCGCTATGAAGCAGCCGAAGATAGCTTACTTGCAGCACGCGACCTTATCGAACGGCTCGCGCCTGATGTTCCCACAGGACCGTTGCGGGCGGATTTCTTGCATGATGCATACGACCTGCTTTCACTCGCGCCTCCACCATCACCCAGGCGCGCCGCGAAGCGGTCCTATGATGGACTGACCGAACGCGAGCGGGAGGTCGCAATGAGGATCGCGCAAGGCCAATCCAGCCGCGAGATTGCCGATGCATTGGTGATCAGCGAACGCACAGTTGAGTCGCACATCGGAAACATCTTCTCCAAGCTGGGCTTCAACGCCCGCACGCAAATTGCAGCATGGGCCGTCGCAAAGGGGCTGATGAAAAAGGACGAATAGCTCTTTTCCTGACACCTCGCCGCGACGCGGCTCGCACGAGTCCTGCTGTGGATGGTAGCCCAGGCCGCCATCCCGCCATCCACAGCAAATCGCTTGCGAAGCGCCTCTGGCGCTGAGGGGTCTGAAGAGATACAATCTGCGTATTGCCTCCCCAGAATCTCCGTAATTTTTACGATGGCGTCCCCCGGCGTTTCACATATTATTGCGATAGGAAAAAGTTCTTACTCATACGCATAACTCTGACGCAGAAAGGACTACAGAGCAATGGTTACGACTTTCGATCCTATCAATTACAAGAAAACCACGCGCGACCAATGGCAGACAGCAGCCGAGGCGTGGAACCGCTGGGAGTCGTTCATCGAACAATGGCTCGGCGCTACAACGGAGGCGATGCTCGATCTGGCCGCCGTTGGCTCCGGCAGTCATGTCCTCGATGTAGCGGCGGGCGCGGGCGGACAGACCCTGACAGCCGCCAGGCGCGTCGGCCCTTCCGGCTACGTGCTGGCAACCGATATCGCCCCCAACATTCTTGAGTACGCCGCGGCACAGACAAAGGACATGACCAACATAGAGACACGCGTCCTGGACGGCGAGAATCTCGAAGTCGAACCTGAGACATTCGATGCCGTTATCTCGCGCGTCGGCCTGATCTACTTCCCGGATCAGCAGAAGGCATTGCAGGGGATGCGCCGCGCGCTGAAACCAGGTGGTCGAGTGGCCGCCATCGTCTATACTACCGCCGAGCACAACAGGTTCTTCTCCATTCCCGTTTCCATCATCCGGCGGCGCGCCCAACTACCACCTCCGCTGCCCGGACAGCCCGGACCCTTCAGTCTCGGTACGCCCGGCGTGTTGGAGGAAGCATATAGACAGGCCGGTTTCCGCGACATTCAGACGCGCGTCATCTCCGCACCGCTCCACATGTCCTCAGCCGACGAGTGCGTTCGCTTCGAGCGCGAGTCGTTCGGTGCCCTGCATCAGATGCTGGCAGGCGTGAGCGAAGCAGAACGTGCATCGGTCTGGGAAGAGATAGCCAATGAGCTACGAAAGTTTGAAACGTCCACCGGCTTTGAGGGGCCGTGCGAAATGCTCGTCGCTGTCGGCACAAAATAGCAGTTTCTTCTGCTAGCACAAGGTAACTGTTTCTACACCCGTACCAGCAGTGCGCCAGGCAGGATCTGCACATCAAAAGAAGTAGCCTGTGTCGTCTCGCCGTCCATCAGCACCGTGACTGCCTTCTTACTCTCGATATGAATCGTCTTTGCACGGTAAAAGGTCACTTCGGGGAGATGCGCGTGCTCGCCCTTCTTGACAACGGGCAGGAGCTTGAGTGCCCTTAACAACGGTGCATAATCGATGGCACAGATGTCGAAAAAACCATCGAGGTAATCGGCCCTGGGATTGATACGAAAGCCGGCACCATACGCCGGTCCATTCGTCACCGCGAACAGGACGTAACGCTTCTCCGCAGCCTGCTGCTCGCCATCCAGGCAACAGCTCAGCCAGGGGCAGCGGTGGTAACCAAACAACAATTGCTGCACGGCGGCAACGTAATAGAGCCGGGCACCGCTCATCAAGGGAAGCTTCTTCAACCAGCCTGCGGCCACGGCGATATTCGCATCCAGGCCAACGCCAAAGGAGTTGACAAAGTAGTAACCATTGACGCGCCCGGCATCCACCGCAATGGGCTGCCCATAGAAAGCTCGCTCTATTGCGGCGGCGGGGTTCTGCGGCAACTTGAGCGCGCGCCAGGCATAATCATTGCCGGAACCAGCCGCAATGATGCCCAGAGGCACGCGCCTTTTAGCAGACAAGAGGCCATTCACGACTTCGTGGACAGAACCATCGCCGCCCACGATGATGACGGGACGCCCCTCCTGTGCCGCCCGCTGCGCGCGCTCCTGCGCTTCGCCGCGCCTGCCCGTCTCCACATACTCGGCCTGCGTGCGCTCTACATAGGGACGAAGCAGGGCACGATAGTGATGGATCTTGCCACGATTAGCAGCAGGGTTGAGGATCACAAGAGGATTACCCGAGGACTCCGTTGTCTCCATCACAGGTCTCCTTCGCTGAAAGAAGAGTTTCGCACATTGTATCATCTTCCCCACTTACTCACAATTTGCTCGCCTGCATCGCCCCGGCAGAAAGAGTAGGACCACGTGACAAATACACACACAATTGATATACTTGCTTGCAAGTATGAATGCTTTACCTTTTCCAGCTCATTCCTGGAATGATTATGAATAGGCTCAGGATAGGGACACTCAACAAATGAGTGGGGCAGAGACGTACGTCGGCAACAGGTAAAAGCCCAGTGTCCCTGTATTTTATAACGTGAAGGTGAATATGCAGAACAAGCAATCCCTGCACTGGCATTTTGCCGTGCCTCAGTGGGAAATCAACACGCTCATCTGGCGCAACGCACTCAAACAAGTGTTCCCTTTTTTCCTGGTTACACACTTTTCTATGATCGTTGTTTCCTTGTATGCTCCTGAACTCATGATTATTTCTCACAAATCGCCCGCCGATCCTCTCAATACTGCCTCGCTCAATATCATCTGGCACACCTGGGATCGCTTCGATAGCCAGCACTATATAGCGATTGCTGAGCAAGGTTATAGGTCACTTATAAACGCTGCTTTCTTCCCTCTCTTCCCGATGCTCATACGTCTCATTGCTATAGGCATTCATAACACAATCATTTCAGGACTGCTACTCTCGTCGCTGGCAGGATTGGTAGTCATGACCGTGTTGTACCAGCTCGCCCTGGAGGAATTTGGAGAACAGGTGGCACAGCGCGCAGTCCTCTGTCTGCTCGCCTTCCCGACGGCGTTCTTTTTGTGGGCTATCTATCCTGAATCCCTTTTCTTGTGCTTGAGCGTGCTCTGCTTCTACGCCATGAAGCATCAACGATGGTGGCTCGTTGGCCTGTTCGGACTCCTCGCAACATTGGATCGACCAAATGGGATACTGCTCTTTCTGCCATGCTGCATAGAGTACCTGCGTGTACGCCGTGCCATACACCTTGATGCGCTGAGCGTCCTGCTGATCCCTCTCGGGTTGTGTCTCTTCGTGCTCTATTGTGCACACCATTATGGCGATCCTCTGGCGTTCGTCCGCGCACAATCAGGATGGCAGCACCAACTGGCACTGCCTGGCTATGCGCTGTTCCGTGAGATGCAGATTGTATTCAATCACCACCCGGATGCATGGTTGCGTATATTCCTGTCGTACTCTTTCGACTTCATTCCTGATGTGCTCGTCCTGGCCCTACTTATCCTCACTATCAGTGTGCGACGTTTCCGGCTCGGCGAACGGCATTGGGCATATTTGTGCTTTGCTGCGCTCCTGTGGTTGTTTGTCAACATAGAACCCGGCTATGAGCCTCTGATGGGCGTCGGACGCAACATGCTCGTCGTCTTTCCCTCTTTCCTCATTCTGGCCAGGCTGGGTAGCAGGCGATGGATATATTTGACGTACCTGTCAGTATCGGGAGCACTCTGTATTCTCTGGTGCCTGCAGTTCATTACTGGATATCGGATTATCTGATGTTGTTTGGACTTCTCTCTTTCTGATATACTGACAGCAATGACAATAGAAGAGTGTTTGTGACGGAACAATCGAATAAAGTTATAGCAGCACTCAAGCAGCGAGGTGGAGAGAGAACTTTTATGGAGCACCCATTAATCGAACAACTGAGGCAACGCCCGGTATTGTGTGATGGCGCGATGGGCACGTTGCTCTACGCGCGCGGCGTGACGTATGAACAGTGCTTCGATGCATTGAACCTGACGCAGCCCGAGCTTATCCAGGGCATTCACAGCGAGTACATCAGCGCCGGCGCACAGATCATTGAGACGAACACCTTTGGGGCAAATCGGGGCAAGCTCGAGGCCCATAATCTGAGCGAACGGGTGCGCGAGATCAATATCCGTGCGGTGAAGCTGGCCCGCGAAGCCCGTGAGGTCTCCGGACGGCCTGTCTTTGTCGCAGGCGCCGTCGGCCCCACTGGTCGCCCGCTCCAGGCGCCCGATGAACAGCGACTGAGTGAACTGCGCGCAATCTTTCGTGAGCAGATCGAGGCGCTACAAACGGGCGGTGTCGATCTGGTGATTCTCGAAACCTTCTCCAGTCTGGCGGAGCTCCGCCAGGCTGTTCTGGCGGCAAAAGAGGTTGGCGGACTACCTATCGTAGCGCAGATGAGCTTCTACGAAGACGGGCATACCCTTTCGGGGCGCTCAGCGACGCGCGTGGCCGCCGTACTTGGTGACCTGGGCGTCGATGTCATTGGCGCGAACTGCAGCATGGGGCCAGCCGCGACGCTGGACGTTCTAGAAGAGATGATCGCGGCCAGCAAACAACAGGCAGACGCCTACAAGATGCCACTCCCCCTCTTCTCTGCACAACCCAACGCCGGTCTTCCGCGCCGTATCGATAATCGTTTCTTCTATGTCTCTACACCCGATTACTTCGCCGACTACGCGCTCCACTTCGCAAAGGCAGGGGTGCACCTCATCGGTGGCTGTTGCGGCACAACCCCGCACCATATCGTAGCGATGCGCAAAGCGCTCGACGACTACTACGGCGATGCTCAGCCAGCCGTCACGGAGACTCAAGAGCACAGGCGCGTGCGACGCGCTACGATCGATAGTCAGGCTACCATCACACGTCTGATCGAAGAAGAGATCATCCTGCCACAACAGGGATCGAAGACCAGACTACAAGAAAAGCTTGAGGCCGGAGAGTTCATAGTCAGCGCAGAGCTCGATCCGCCAAAAGGTCTGAATCCGCGCAAGATCCTTGAGGGTGCCGTCGTTTTGCAGAAGGCGGGCATCGATTTTATCAACATCGCTGATAGTCCGATGGCGCGCGTGCGCATGAGCTGTATAGCCCTGGCACGCCTGATTCAAGATCATCTGGGCATCGAGACGATTATCCACTTTACGACGCGCGATCGCAATCTGATGGCGCTGCAAGCCGAGCTCTTGGGCGCGCACGCTCTGGGCATTCGCAACGTGCTTGCCCTGACCGGCGATCCTCAGCGCGTCGGCGATTACCCCAACACGACCGGCGTGTGGGATGTGGACTCGGTCGGACTGATCCGGATCATCAAGCGCATGAATGAGGGCCACGACGCGGCTGGCTCATCGATTGGTGCGCAGGCATCGTTCCACATCGGGTGCGCGCTGAACCTGAATATGACCGACGAGGAGACGGAGCGCGAGATCGAGAAGTACCGCAGCAAGGTCGAGGCCGGGGCGCATTTCATTATGACGCAGCCGATCTATGAGCTGGCCCCCCTGGAACGCTTCCTGAAACGCGCCGGGCAGCCGCCGATTCCTATGATTCTTGGCTGCATCCCCCTTCATAGCTCGCGCCATGCAGAATACATGCACAACGAGGTGCCTGGCATCACCATTCCAGATGAGGTGCGGACGCGCATGAAGGCCGCTGGCGAGCGTGGACACGAGGAGGGACTGGCGATCGCGCAGGAATTGCTCGGAGAGGCGCGCGGCATGGTGCAGGGCGTCTACTTGATGCCATCGTATGGACGCTATGACGTGGTGAGTGAGTTGACACGATCACTACAGTCTAAACAGACCATCAGGTGATAAGGCAGTACCATACATTGCACGGAATACCGTGATCTTATGTAATGCGGAATAGATATGTAATACGGTGGGTACCGGATTTACCCCGCCCCTACTGTGTTATGTTCGATTGCTGTGCTTTGTTCGATTACGCCGTTACGCGTTCACAGCCAGCCATTCTCGATCGCATAGGCCACCACGCATGCGTAGATGGCGCCTTGAATACCCGTCCGGCGATACTTCTCCAGGCAGGCGGACAGGACCAGCAGTGCTGTGTCATGCAGGTTCTGGCGCTTGCTGTAAACCGACATGCGCAACAGACATTCAGCCGCGATGGCGTTCTCGGTCAGCGGCTGCTCACGCAGCGACAGACGACCAGGCGCGTCATCATCGGCCTGGCAGTCATAAAAGAGGCCATTATGCTCATCGAGCAGTTCCTGGCAAGCGAAGTGCATCAGGGCGATCGCGGTCTCAAGGTAGTACTTGCGCCCGTGCAGTTCATAGGCATCGAGCAGGGCACGCGTCATCCACACCTGGTCGGAGAGTTGTCCCGGTAGGCCAGGATGTCTATCGATGGCGTAGTGATAGACGCTGCCGTTGCGATGCATCATATGTTCGCACAGGCAATCCAGCGCGCGCAGGGCCATCGTCTCCAGCGAGGGATAATTTAGCACCTTCGCGGCGAGCAGGTACGAAGAGATCATGCGTGCATTCCACGCAGTGTAGATGGTCTTATCGACATAGGGAGCCTGCCGCGACGCTCGTGAGTAAGGTCCAGGCTCGTAGTACTCCTCATCGGCGCTCTGACTCCCGCTAAAGATGCCTACATCCGCTTGCCAGAGGATATTGTTGATATAGAGAATCAGGCGTTTAGCCAGGTCGCGCCACTCCTGCTCCTGCATCTCCCGCACGGTTAGCACCAGGAGGCGCAGCAAGGCCGCGTTCTCCTCGAGTATCTTCTCCGTGTGCGGCGTACTCCAATCGCTCGCCGCAGAGTAGCGAAAGAAGCCGCCGGCCTCCCTATCCCATAGACCACCATCACGCATCTGCTCCAGAGAATAACGCACCATGTCCAGAGCATCCGCTTGACCATGACGGGAGAGATACAGCAAGAGTTCAAGCGCTTCGGAATGGGGAAACTTGAGGTGGGGGTGAATGGTAAAGCCACCGTAGTCAGCGTCGTAGAGATCTCTCAGTACCATTCCAGCGGCGCCTGGTAGATCCTTCAGGGCTGAACGCTCTTCCTGAAACAGAGGTCGCAGCCGGGTGCCGGAGAGCGTCTGTGTCAATTGACGCGTAAAGCGCTGATCCTGGAGTTCGCGTACCTGCTCGGCGATCTCCTGCCGGTGCTCACTGTAATAGCGGCGGATATGCCCCAGATAGTACAGCATCTGCTTCGGAGGAACATAGACGCCACCCCAGAGGATCTCGCCCTCGGATGAGAGCATAACGATGCTCGGCCAACCGTTCTGGTTGTAGCGCTGGTTCACATCGGGACGCAGATCGCTATCGACACGTATCGGAATATAATCATTATTGAGAATCGTAATGATGCTTGGCTCGGAAAGGGTCGTCTCATCCATAATATGGCACCACTGGCACCATGAAGAAGAGATCACTAAAAAAATCGGCTTATCCAGGCGGATAGCTTCTTCGAACGCTCCTTTGCCCCAGGACCACCAACGTATCTTGTGAGCTGAGGTGGGGCGCGGGGAAAAACGAAATACTTCGGGCAGTGGGGCAGATGACCACGAATAATTGGCGACCACTTTTCCGCTCATGATGGAGCCTCCTTCAGGTTACGCATGTTTCTCAGGGGCATATGAGAGCAGAGCCACTACTTGTTTTGCCGGATACCTATAACAACACGCCTTTTCCTCACGCATGAAAAAGAGGCGCATTTCTCAATCACGAGCATTTTCAGACGCTCCTTCATAGGACGAAGGGATAACTCGCTCTGGGCGCCCGATACTGCGTACCGGATTTATACAGAGTATACCATAAAAGTGGGATAATATGGACATATGAGCCACATCTTGCAAAAATCTTTAGAAATTCAGTGTGAAAATTCGATCTGCGCATGAAGCGACGTGGTTTTCTGTGATGTATTCAGGAGGGAATAATCTCGCACGGCGAGGTGTTTTAACTTTACAGAAGCAATGGTCCGATCAGGCCGAATACTCATCCTCTTGAAGCACGGTTCTAGCTCAATTTCGCCCCAGCACACTTGCAAACGATCATAGGTCGTAGTATACTTGTACAGTCCATTGTTGGCATCCCATAACGCGACACGAGCAAGCAATTTTGTACTGCTTTATAGCATATGGGAAGGCAAACAGGCATAAAAAGTAGGATCATTGGCAAAAGACAAATTGTTATTAGTTTCTAAAAAGGAGGTCCGGCCTATTAACAGGGATTTTCGGGGGAATGACCGTCCGCGCGAGACACGCGTGAACGAGCGCATTCGTGCACGTGAGATACGCGTAATTGATGAAAACGGCGAGATGATGGGAGTGATGCCCCCTATGCGCGCTCTCGACATTGCCCGCGACAGGAATCTTGATCTGGTTGAAGTTTCGCCCAACGCGATGCCACCGGTCTGTAAACTGATGGACTACGGTCGGTTCAAGTACGAGCAAGCCAAAAAGGAGAACGAGGCGCGCAAAAACCAGAAGACGACGACTCTGAAAGAGATTCGTATGCGCCCACGTACAGATGAACACGATGTAGAGGTAAAGACACGTAAGATCCAGGAGTTTCTGGCGGAAGGCGATAAGGTGAGGGTGAGCGTGCAGTTCCGCGGAGCTGAGATGCGCCACCCGGATATCGGTCGTAAGTTGCTAGATGAAATTGCAGAAGTGTTAAAGGGCGCGGCTACCATCGAGCGTTCACCTATGATGGAAGGCCGCATGATGTCAATGATCGTCTCGCGCGCGCCCGGATGGGAACCACCGAAAAAGCCGGCTCCTGTTGCTAAAAAGCGTCCGGCTCAACCTTCAGAGGTTGCCGCACCTACGGAGAATGCGACGACTGAGACGACCGAGGCAACCTAGACATCGCAGAAATAATACTGTATCTTTCACCGGTCAACACATGAAAGCAGATCAGTACGACAAAACGAGAGTGCATTCAGGTATCATTGCACTCTCGTTTTTCTTGTGCTCTCTTCCTGCCCTGGACCAACGACAATTGACTTTTCAGAGTCGGACTCCTAAGATTAAGAATAGTTCTGGTGCCAGTTCGATTGACCATTGTAGTTTCCTTGTGTATACTGGGACACGCGCAGAGCGGGTTGATGTAAATAAAGGCTTCTTAGATCCGTTCGCGGATACTGCACCAGCCGATAAAATCATCTCGGAAGAGCACTTCAACAGAAACGGTGCTAAATGGAGGCAACCGGTGAATAGATACGATGACCCACGTTGGTACGAAGGGCAAAACTTCAATCAGCCTGGCCCGAACAAGCCAGCGTATGAGGATCTCGATTCATCTCAAGAGGTCGACGACGACCCTTTTCAGCGGCAGAACGGCTCAAAGCAACCGCAAACGCCACCAAAAGAGCATCACCTCCAACAAGTGCTCAGGCAGGTCCTGGTTGTAGGCGCTCTCGTTGTCATAGCATTCCTGGGCGGCTGGTTCAGTCATCAATACTTCGGCTACCAGTTAGGGACAAGCAGCCAATCGCAAAAGTACGCGCAGTTGTTTCAGCAGGCATGGAATACCGTCGATCAGAACTATGTCGATCGCAAAGCGGTCAATTATCAGACGATGTCGTATGATGCAATCCAGGCTATGCTCAAATCGCTCAACGACCGCGGCCATACCTACTTTCTGACGTCGGCACAGTCAAAAGCCTTCGATCAGCAATATAGCGGAAAATTTATCGGCATCGGCATCCAGTTGCACCAGGATACCACCAGCAACCAGTTCGTAATCACCTCCACCATTCCATCCTCACCGGCTGAGAAGGCGGGACTCAGACGCAACGATGTCATCCTCACCATCAACGGCACCAGCACCCAGGATAAGAGCCTGGACAATGTGATGCAGCTGATTTCAGGAAACGCCGGCACCACTGTCACACTGATGATTAAACGCTCTGGCGCTCAACAGCCGCTGACGTTCCATATTGTGCGCGCCGAGATCACACAGCAGAACGTGATTATGCATTACATTCCCGAGAGCCATATCGCCCACATTCAAATCGTTCAATTCGCCGATGGGGTGTCGGACCAGTTAAAGGATTCCATCACCCAGGCAAAGCGCGAGGGGGCGACTAAGATCATCCTCGATCTGCGCGACAATCGCGGCGGCGTGGTGCAGGAGGCAATCAACACGGTCAGCGACTTTGTGAAGAGCGGGAACGTGTACATTGAGAGAGATAGCAGCGGTAAAGAGACCCCTGTGCCAGTCACAGGAAACACTCTCGACACCAACATTCCGCTCGTGGTCCTGGTTAACGAGAACTCGGCGAGCGCGGCGGAGATCGTGCCGGGCGCCTTGCAGGATAATGGGCGCGCGGCGATTATCGGCGAACCGACATTTGGCACGGGCACGGTGATGAGCCGCTTCGATCTACCCGATGGTTCGGTGCTCTGGATCGGGACGCAGGAATGGCTGACACCAAAGGGACATTTCATCCGTCGCTCTAGCGCCACGGGCCAGGGAGGCATCACGCCCAATATCCAGGTAAAGCTGGGACAGAACGCGAGCATTCTCACGCCAAACGATGAGAATGTGCAACACATGACGCAGCAG
This sequence comes from Ktedonobacteraceae bacterium, assembly GCA_034438015.1. Taxonomy (GTDB): domain Bacteria; phylum Chloroflexota; class Ktedonobacteria; order Ktedonobacterales; family Ktedonobacteraceae; genus JACDAE01. The sequence continues at coordinate 20,236 of DAOTTD010000026.1, forward strand.
CAAATCTTCAATAGTGGCGATACTCAGTTGATACGGGCTATTCAGTACCTGGATCAGAGGCATTAACTGAGAGGAGGCGTAACATGAGTAATGAGGAGCAGATCCTTGGTTTCGATGTTCGTGAGATGTGGTCTCAGATGGATGCTACCTGGTCTCAGCAAGGAGTGGGCGTTCCTGGGCTACGACATAGCAGATGAGGGCTTCATCAGTGGCTTATCAAATTGTGGATACGAGATCAGTGAGCTACATTTGAGAAACGGCTGGCGACCCTATCTTAACGAGTGGCATCTCTTCACTGAGAGGGAGCAGGCGATTAAGTTTAAGAGGATGACAGATCAAAGGGTTGTGGAACACGCTCCCTTCTGCGTTTACGCTCTCTACTCGCTTATCCATCCTTGATATCTTTCTACCTCGCACAAAACTTCTACGAGACGGCACACAGAGCCGCCTGATAATACTTGCTGGTCGGAGCATGTCCCAGAAGGGGCGCGATAAAGCTCGTTGCGGCAACCACTTTTTCCAGATCGACGCCTGTCTTGATGCCCATGCCATGCAGCATGTATAGCAGGTCCTCGGTTGCGAGGTTTCCGGAAGCTCCGGGCGCGTAGGGACAGCCCCCGAGTCCACCGGCGGCGCTATCGACGCAGGTGATGCCCATCTGCAACGCCATCAAGACATTAGCGAGGGCGGTGCCACGCGTATCGTGGAAGTGCACTGCCAGGCGCTCGGGCGCAATACCCTCCGCAAACAACAGGCCAAGCACATCGACGACCTGGTTGGGTGTCGCCACGCCGATGGTGTCGCCGAGCGAGAGTTCTGACACACCCATCTCCAGTAACGAGCGGGCGACGGAGAGCACCTGTTTGGGCGCGACGCTGCCTTCGTAGGGGCAGCCGAAGACGGTCGAGATATAGCCACGCACGGGGATATCCTGCTGGCGCGCCAGATCGACCACGGGCCGGAAGTTTGCCAGGCTCTCGGCAATCGTAGCATTGATATTATGCCGTGTGAAGCTCTCGCTGGCCGCGGTAAAGACGGAGATCGAGCGTACGCCAGTGGCGAGTGCGCGTTCCATCCCTTTGAGGTTGGGCACCAGGACAGGATACTGTGTCTCCGGCAGGCGCTGCAAGCCGGCCATCACCGCGCTGGCATCGCTGAGCTGGGGGATAGCGCGCGGGCTGACAAACGAGGTCGCCTCAACGACGGGCAGACCGGCTGCGGCGAGCATCTGGATAAACTGAATCTTCTGCTCGGTAGGAACCTGCGCTTTTTCGTTCTGCAAGCCATCGCGCGGGCCCACCTCCACGACGCGCACGTATTCAGGGAGTCTGGACGGCAACATGATCACGCTCCTCTATACTGAACGCCTGAATGCTCGTCGGACGGCTGGTCCTCGTTGGCTGCTTGCCCGTTACGGTCATTCGGCGCGGGCAGGAGACGGATATCAGCTTTGCTGCCCTCGATCGTAAGCTGCGGCGCATCCTCATGTTTGCGCTGCACCCGTATCTGGGTGATGCGCCGTCCGCGTGTGGCCAGCACCGTAAAGGTCAGATCCTCGAACTTTACGATATCGCCTGCCACCGGAATTTTATCGAGCTGGGCATAGACGAAGCCGCCCAGTGTCTCATAATCGCTATCTTCCAGGTGCTTATCCATCATCTCATTGAAGTCGTAGATGCTGATCTTGGCATCGAAGATATACTCGTCGTCGTTGATTTTCTCGTAGAGGCTCTCCTCGCGATCGTATTCGTCCTTGATATCGCCGACGATCTCCTCCACCAGGTCCTCGATCGTGACCAGACCCGCCACCGAACCATATTCATCCACTACGATCACCATATGTACGCGATTCTGGCGGATCTCGCGCAGCAGATCATCGAGCTTCTTTGTCTCGGGTACAAAGTAGGCCGGGCGCACCAGTTCGCGCACCTGCACCCCGTCATGACCTTCGCGCAGTTGCTTGAGCAGGTCCTTTGTGTACAGAACGCCGATAATCTCGTCGATGCCGACGCTGGCTTCGTAGACGGGGATGCGCGAAAAACCACCCTGCAAAGCCAGGTCGACGGCACCCATCACCGTCGTATCGCTAGCTAGCGTCACCATGTCGATGCGCGGCACCATCACCTCGCGGGCGGTTGTATCGGCGAACTCGAAGATGCTGTGAATCATCTCCGTCTCTTCCTCTTCGAGTACACCCTCCTCCTCGCCGACCGTCACCAGCAGGCGCAGCTCTTCCTCGGTCACGAACGGGCCCTTGCGCTTGATCTGTCCGCCCAGCATGCGCACGAATAGCGAGGTAAGCGAGCTGAGAAACCATATGAGGGGACGCAGCACCCAGGCAATGCCGCGCACAGGCCGCACCAACACGCGCGCCCAGCGCAGAGGATTCTGTAGAGCTGCTGTTTTCGGGGTAATCTCGCAGAAGATCAAGACAACCAGGGAGATGAGAATGGTCGCGATCAGCTCGCCCCAGGACTCAGAGAAGCTCAGGGCCAGCACCGTCGCCATACTGGAAGCGATGATCACCGCGAGGCTGTTGACCACCAGGATAGTCGATAAGAACGTATTTGGCTCAGCCAGCAACTGTTCGATCTCGCGGGCGCGCGGATCGCCCTCCTCAACCAGATTTTTCAGTTTGATCCGGCTCACCGAGGTCAGCGCCGTTTCAGCGGCTGAGGCTATCGAACACAGGATCAAGGTGCCAATGAGAACAATCAGTTGCAGCCACGCGCTCGCACCAAACTGCGGCGCGTGAAAGTCTAAGCTGACGGCTATACTTGCTAAGCCAGGGCCGTCCATAGGGACCATCTACTCCTTTTCGCCATCCCCTGTCGCGGAGTCATCGGGCGGCTGTTGCATACGCAACAGCCGTGCGGGAACGCCGACGACCAGTGCTCCGGGCGGGACATCTCTCGTCACGACAGCGCCGGAGCCTGTATAGGCATGGTCGCCAATGGTGACGGGGGCAACGAGAATCGTATCACAGCCAATAAACGCACCGGCACCAATCGTTGTACGATGCTTGTCCTTGCCATCGTAGTTCGAAGTGATCGTGCCGGCGGCGATATTCGCATGTTCTCCAACGGACGCGTCGCCAAGATAGCTAAAATGGTGCATATCCGTCTCTGCACCGACATACGAATTTTTAACCTCACCAAAATTGCCCATGCATACACCGCGCGCAAGATGGGCCCCACCACGACAATGACTGAATGGTCCCATGCTCACATCGTCTTCGAGCACGCTCTCCTCCACGACCGAGTTGCGTATTGTGCAGCGATCGCCTATTACGGACTGGTAGATCGTTGTGCCGGGACCCAGTTGAGAGTCGGACCCGATCGTTGTCTTTCCTGTAATTATTGTACCGGGCAGAATGGTGCTATCGCTGCCGATCTGCACTTCGTTTTCGATATAGGTTGTGGCGGGATCGACAATGGTGACACCGGCGTACATGTGACGCTCCAGAATGCGACGCCGCAGCAGTTGCTCCGCTTCGGCCAACTGGACGCGATTGTTGATGCCGATCGTCTCATCGAGCGTTCCGTGCACCGTTGCGATCGTCTGTTCCTGGGCGGCGGCGATCGCGACCAGGTCGGTCAGATAGTACTCGCCAGATGCGTTGCGCGGCAGGTTCTGCAACACGAGCCAGAGCCAGGCGCGATCGAAGCAGTAGACGCCCGAATTGACCTCGTTGATGAGCAATTGCTCTTCGCTCGCGCGCTTCACCTCGACGATCTCGCGGACCCGTCCACTGCTATCGCGTACCACGCGCCCATAATCGGATGAGAGCTCCGCGCTCGCAGTCAGAAATGTGACGGTCGCGTGCTGAGCCAGGTGTTCGATCAGGACCTGTGCCAGCATCTCACTGCGAATCAGCGGTGTATCCCCATAGCAGACCAGAATCGTCTGCGGCAATGGCTCCAGTGCATCGACAACGGACCGCGCCGATAGAACTGCGTGCCCGGTCCCCAACTGCTCCTCCTGAATGGCGTACAGGCAGCGCTCGCCGAAGGCCGCCTCTATCTGGGCGGATTCGTGTCCAAGCACCACGACGGGAGGATGGGTTGAGACAGGTGCGGCAAAAGACGCAAAGGAAAGAGTTGAGGGAATATCCTCGATCGCTTTGAGGACATGCCCCAGGAGAGGCAAGCCTGCCAATCGGTGAAGCACCTTTGGCAAATTTGAGCGCATCCGCGTACCTTTGCCTGCGGCAAGCACTACGGTGGCATATGTATTCATAAAGAACGCGGCGTGGAGACCCGTCTGCCTTCAGGCGACGGGAGGAAACGCCATCCTCCTTGCGAATTGATAACTGTAGCCGTCCACGCGATACATCAGACGACAGTAACGATGGTTGATACCCTCTATCGTCCCTGCTCCTGTCGTAATATTGAAGAAGCCACTAGCGCGAACTGCTACCCGTCCGACATAGGTTCCGACTTTCTTACCTTCTGTCACTACTGCTTTGACGATATCGCCAGTCCGGTAGCCCTTCACACAGTGGAGCTGTTTGGGTCTCGTTCGTGGAAAGCCGCGCTTGTCCATTAGGCACATTTGTCGATTCCCATATCCATTCGCCATGATGAGGAGCGGCACAACACCGGTGGTTTGGAGGTGCTCAGGCGTACTCTTTCCTACACACGCTGCATCCATCCAGTGCTCTTTCGGCAATCCTCGCATCGTCCGATTGAACCTGGTCAGTCCCCCACTTCCGCATTCGATGGGCATCCCCAATGCTTTCAGCCGCTCAAAAAGCGTCCAGCGTGCTATGTTTACAGCCGCTGCATCTGTGAGCGGGGCTTTCGTCTGTGCCAAGATGCGCTTGAGGACATCAGGGTTGTTTGCCAGGAACACCCTCACATCCTGAATCCCTTTCTTGCTGTTGCAGGGTTCACAGGCCAGAGTCAGGTTGCTTATCCGATTAGTGCCACGTTTGGCTCGTGGATGGATATGTTCAATTTGCAACGGGACATCTTTCACTCCACAATAGGCGCACCGACGCCCCCACTGCTCAAGAAGATATTCCCGAACTTCGTAGCCTGCCAGGGTTCCTTGTTGATACTCGACCCCTGAGATGGCGGAGTTCTCCATCTGCTGCAGATCGAACTTGACCAACTCCATACTGATCGCTGTGATGGAGCAGCAGCGGCGTAGTCGCTGCAGCCAGGTCATAACATTGGCTAGTCTGCTCTCGAGGGAGGGGGGAAGCCACCCTTTCGGTTTTCTGCGATGAGCATATCTGGCCTGACGATAGCGAGTCTTGCGCTGCCGACGGGAACGGCGCACTGCTCGTCGGGCATCGAGTGCTATTTTGATGGCCTGTCCCCGATGCGCCAACTCCGCAGCGAAGATCACTTCGCCAGAGGCATCGTTCACAATGGCAAGTCCTGTCACCCGCGAGCCAGGATCAAGCTTCACACGCAACGGTTCGACTTGCGATGACGCTCCTGCACTCTTGAGTACAAGAGTAAAGGGATATCGACGAAACACCGCAGCTTTTCCTTGAGAGAGCAGCAGACGGGCTCGTCCTGGATGGATCGGGTTTAACGGTTGCTTATTGGTATCTACGACAAACACTTTTGACATCGTTGTCCTTTCGGACCTCTGGTTTCCCAGGTAATGGTGGCCTCGCTCAGTTATCATGGCTTGTTCGGTCTCGCACACGTCCTTCACCCGCTACAGATGTTTAATGCGAGACGATAGAGCTCCAGGCTGGCCGCGCACCCTGAGGTATCATGACCACGATAACGGCTACTTTTTCAAGTGAGCTGGTCAGGTTGGGCTCATACAAGCCCGTCCCGTTCCACGGGATTGGGTTCCTGACAATAAGATGTACAAACCTTTTTTTGTTGTTTCTCTAATACAGGAGATATGCTATGCAGGCATAGGAAACGCATAGAGTCGCGCTTCACATGCAGAGAAGTAGCTCGGGTGCCAGGATTCGAACCTGGGAATAGCGGATCCAAAGTCCGCCGCCTTACCGCTTGGCCACACCCGAATGTCAGGCTCTATTGAGCATAGAGCGCCATTCGTTGACAACGCATTTACTATACACGATGCCGTTTTCTTTGTCAATAAGAAAACTCGACCGGCTCTCCATCTCTGCTTGACCAACGCCGCGCAACCCTCTATACTGCCAGCAGAACCCTGGTATAGAGAAGAGTCGAGGAAGAGGCACTATGCAGCAACCATCTATTGCTCGTGAGCAACCCCTGTTTACCGATCTGGCAACATTCGCATTACGTTTGTCTCAAGCCTATACCTCCTGGCGCGATCCTCAAACTGGCGAAGACGCTCTTTCTTATTTCCAACATTCCGCCAGACATACAGGCGACGAACTTGGACTACGAGCTACGCTTATTCGCGATCACATTCTGCCAGCCTTTCAGTACGAGCCGACGCAGATCGAGTTTGAGAGCCGGGAACGCTACGATATGGTGCTCTATAGTCAAAATGGACGCAGAATAGCCATTATAGAGACAAAGAGCTCATCAGTACGGAATCTCATAGCGATACGTCGGGGACACGAGACGCCAACAGAACAACTTGAGCGCTACCTCTCGCAGGCTGGTCTCTATCTGGGCGTTCTTACTAATGGTGACGAGTGGCACCTCTTCGATTTTGCGGTCGGGCGCGAACCACTCGCCTCCCTCAGTCTGATCGAGCTGGCCCGACTCCTACAAGGTATCGATAATAGAGAAGCAGCTCAGATGCGCCTGTACGCCAATCCTTCGCTACAGCAATCACTGGCTATCATCTTTTACTATCTCGATGCCCGACGCTGGGAACAGACCGATGTCTTTCGCGCCAATCTCTCCAATGCTGCGTATTTCCAGGTCGCCTCTCTACAGATCCTTCAACAGGTAGAAGCGCTTGTACAACACATCAAGCAGGTATTGAGCTCTTTGCGTGAGACGATCCACACACAGTTTGCTCTGTTACGCCAACGGTATGCAGAATACCTACAACTATGTACACATATAAGCAGTACCGATCCCCGACCTTTTGATGAGGCCCTACAGGATGCGATCGAAAAGGTCGGGCAGTTTGGCACCGCGTTTCACATGTACGATGATGGTCAGTTGAAAATGGAGATCTTCACACTCCTGCAAGGTCTATCGGCGCAATATCTTACCGACGGTGATATAGCCGCCTTTGAGAGCGACTACTTACAGCAGGCCCAGGAGATCCTTACAAAATATCAATTGAGCCAAACCTCCCTGGTAGAGAAAAAGTCAACGCGTTCAGTACGCTTGCTGCCGTCTATGAACGGACTGGACCAGGTAAAAATGCTGCTCCAGGTGCACTATGTCTATCTACAAGCGCTCGCCGAAGACTACGATCTAAGCATCAAGGCCAATCAGGCGTACCTCGCCTGGAAAACGAGCGTACGCGGTATCTTCCGCGCTCCTGAAGATGAGTTTTGCTTACAAACCGCCTACATTCACTTCGTCCGTCTCTTTTTTGTTCGCGTCTGCGAAGACCACGCGCTGACTTCGCGCCGCATCTCCGATGGTCCCTTTACTACCTATGAACACTATCGTCACGATCTGCTCGAAGGAGTCAAAGATACCTACCAGCGCTTACTCACCGAGGCGTATCAGCGCGCCAGTTCGGTCTACCACAACTTCTTCGGTCAGCATGAATTCTTCGACTGGTACGTGCTCGATGAGTATACCATTCTGGCCCTTTTCGACCTGCTTAACCGCTATAACTTCCATGGCTTGAGCGCCGATGTATTAGGGCGCGTCTATAACGAGGGATATATTGAAGCCAAGGAGAGGAGCGAGCGAGGACAATTCTATACGCCGCCCCAGGTCGTCGACTACATGCTCGATGCGCTGGGCATCCCGACAGGCGACGAAACCGATGAACGGAAAGCGCGGCAATTCCTTGACAAAAAAGTGGGCGATCTTTCCTGTGGCAGCGGGACGTTCCTCGTCGCTGCTGCCGCGCGCAAAAGTAAGCTGCTCCAGAGACTCGTAGCGACCAACCAGATTACAGCACAGTACGCTCTTGAGCAACTGACTGAGACGTTTCTTGGCTTCGATCTGAATCCTTTTGCCTGCTATCTGGCGGAGATCAATCTGCTTATCCAATGCCTCCCGTTTCTTGTCGATGAGCAGGGACGGCTCTGCCGCAGCATCAATCGCTTTCACATCTACTGCACCGATGCGCTTGAACCGACGGTGGCCGAGCAGGTGAACGCGCAGGTCAATGGGACGGCCACAGAGGATTGGACACTGCTTCAACACCAGCGCGGACGCTTTATCTCGGACGATGAACGGACCATCGTCACCATTAAGGATGCAAAGGCGCTGCCATCCGACCTTCTTCTTACTACTCAGCAGCAAGGTCTCGATTATCTCGTGGGCAATCCGCCATATGTCAGCGCGGGAGAGAGCGAGGAGAATCTGCTCTACCGGAGCGCGATCCGCAACTTCGGCGTCTATCACTTTCTCCACCAGCGCTGGGACCTCTTCGTGCCTTTCCTCGAGCGCAATCTGCAGTTTCTGCGTCCCAGAACCGGGCGCATGGGCCTGATCGTCTCAAAAGGCATCGAGACCGAGGGCTATGCCGAGAGGTTGAGGCAGCACCTCAGCACACAGCACCATATCTTGCAGCTCGATTTCTTTCCTGGATCACGCCTCTTTCAGGACGCTGCGATCGAGAACACTATCGTTACGCTTGAGCACCGTTTGCCGGAGGAGGGCGATGAGGTGATACGCCGCCGTCATCTGCAGGTGGATTGCCAGCATTTTGAAACGCTACCCCCTGTTACGCAGCTAGACGCAAATGGACAGCTCTTTCGCTGGCGTTATGATCATGCTCTCGATCAGAACATTGCTCAGGGAAGCGTTCTTCTCTGTGCTATCGCTTACATTGGTACAGGGGTAGAAGCACAGAGCAAAGAAACTTTCGACCCGTTTGTTCTTAACAGGCGAGAAAAACTCTTCAAACTTGATAACGTCTTCTTACCGCCAGAGATCGCTCATACACGCACAGTAGAATACGTTGATGAAGGAGTGCTGGGAAATGACGTGGATCGTTACTACCTGCGACGCACACGTTACGTAGCCTACGAAAAATATCGACCTCAAATGCGTCGCCCCAGACATATCGCACTTTTCCGTACGCCTGAAAAACTGCTCCTGGGTGAGACCTCGGGCGGCTACTACGATCGCGCGCACCTCTTCGCCAATCACAGCGTCCAGGTCGTCGTTCCCTGGACAGCGCTGGAGGATACAGGCGCGATAGAGGAAAAGGGCATCAAGACAGTCCTGCGTGAATCGCGACAGATCGTCGGGATCAACGATAGCTTCGCACCCGTTGCACAACTTTTCGATCTGCGCTATCTCCTGGGCATCATCAATAGTCAATTCATCCGTCGCTTCCTCGCCAGCAATAGATTGGAAGGCACCAGGGAGGGACGCATCTATCCCGATGTCTGGAAACGCCTGCCGATTAAGATCGCCTCGACACAAAGACAGCAAGAGGTCGCCGATCTTGTCGACGAAATCCAGGCCCAGTATAGACAACTGCTTGCTTTGCCGACGCCAATGGCACTAGAGAAAGAAGCAATGCATCAATTTCGAAGTATACAGGGGTATTTAGCGCGTGGGGATATTCGTCTTGTGGGTGAGCCTCATAGTACGATAACCGAGCGACCTGTAGTAAAAGAAGAACATCTCATACTACGCAGGCAGCCGCTGACCTACCTGGAAGCGCCGGACGCGCCGGAACTTTTGCGTTACCTGACGCTCTATCTCTCGCAGCTCCATCCCGAGCTACAAAAACTGAGCTGGATGGATGCGCGGCAACGCATTCAAGTACCACCAACGTTGGAGGCCGTTAGAGAATTTATGCGCGCCATCAAGGCTGTAGAAAGTCAGAAACAGCAAATGCGCGCTGCCATTCAGGCACTTCTGGCACAAATAGAAGACCTTGTAGAGGCTATCTATTATGAACCTGCCGACAGCGATAGGTCGGAGGTTATTCGTAAGCTACGAGAGAAAAACAAAGGAGCAGAACTATTCTAACTTGACGCGCTCTCCCACCTGGGAAGAGAGGACGACCCCCAACTGGAGCGGGCGAGAGGTGCGGTCGCCGCCCGCCCTCTCGCGGGAATGATCTGTACGCCCACAGATGCACAAGTTGAGCGCTTGAGCTAACTACCCGTGGCGTGTCGTATGAACAGTCCGAGGTGATTGCCAGCCGGGTCGGTGAAAACAGCCCACCAGCCAACATGCGGAATCTCCGTTTTAGGAAGCACCGTTTTTCCTCCATGTGCCTCTATGGCGGCCAGAGTAGCGTCGATGTCGTCAGTCGCGAGATAGACCAGCAGCCTATCTGGCTTATAGGTAGGCTCCGACGGCCCCGCAAACCCTCCACGGAGGCCACCCTCGGACTGAAACGTCACATAGTTGTGCTCCGGATTGGTTTCAATCTTCCAGCCAAAAACATCGCTGTAAAACGTGCCTACCGCGCCGGGGTTCGCTGCGGGAATCTCGATATGCAAAATTGGATGGTTTGCCACGAACGTTTCTCCTTTTCTGGAACTATTTGATCCACATTAGAGATGAAAGCCCATGCCTTCATCCTTCTCAATGAGAGAACACTCCTGCTCTCTGTCTCTCTCATGAGAGCCATACCAGGAGAGTATAGCAAAAGAATGGCGACATCCTTATGTCACATTTGGGCATAATGATAAGCAATTGCCTCCGCCGCCTGCTGAACTCGTATTCGCAATTCTAATGGCGCAAGCACCTTCGCATCAGTGCCAAGGCTCAACAATATACGCACGAGCCAATCGTACTCCTCTGGTCGCAAACGCATACTGAGCCATCCTTCGCCTTCTTCCATCGGTTGGAGGAGGGATGTCAGATGAGGTTCGCGTTCCAGTCTCAGGACACCACGAGCCGTCAGATGGATATGGACCTCTGGAAATGAGGGATGGACATGGGGAATGGATGAAGCAGGATGTTCCACGTGCGGAGGCGACGAGGCCGTGCTCACCTCCAGAAAACGGTCAACACGGTACACTCGCATTTCCCCGCGCTCAGAGGAGTATGCCTCACAGTACCAGAGACCCGCTTCGGTACGTACACGCATCGGAAGGAGCGTTTGCTGTGAAACCCCTTTCTCAGAGCGATACGTCACAGTAACCCACTGTTGGAGACGCGCGCTTTCCAGAAGATGATCGAGAAACGGAGTCGGATAGGGTCGAGAGGGAACGTCAAGAGAAAGTGTTTGCTCAAGCTGGCCGAGATCCTCGCGCTCACGTCGAGGGAGCAGGGTCTGGACTTTGACCAGCAGCGACTCACGTTCCTGTTTGAAGGGCGTCTCACTCAGTTGTGAGAGACTCGAGAGCGCCAGGCGCAACAAAAGAGCTTCATGCAAGGTCAATGCGAGCGGAGGTAAAGAATAATCTGGCGGTAAAGTATAGCCACCAGAGGCCCCCAGCTCAGCCGCAATGGGGATACCCATTTCGCACAGGGCATCGATATCACGCTGAATCGTGCGTCTGGACACCTCAAAACGACGTGCGATCTCTCCAGCAGTACGTTTCCCTCGCTGCAAGAGCAAAAGAATAGCGGTCAGACGATCCATACGATTCATCTTCTATCCTCCAATCACTTCCCAGGCAGTTTCTGGCTTTGTCCATCGTTGGTCTGGTCACCACGCGCAGTATCACCAGAGTTGTAGCCAAAGACGAGTATATCAGAGGGTGATGAAAGAGACAAGTTAGAGGCGTAGAACTCTTCTAACTTGACGCTCTCTCCCGCCAGTGCTATGCTGCCAACATCAAGCAATGACGCTCAGAGGGAAACACGACGTTCCCAGCAGCCACGTTGAGAGGAATATCACCACTATGGCTATCATCGAAACACGTATCGATCGCAGTAGTACCGAGTTTCAGGAAAACACACTCTACTTTCAGCAACTTCTCGCCCAGCTCAATCAGCGTATTCAGCAGGTCCAGCAGGGCGGAGGCGCGGATGCGATAGCCAGGCACCGCAATCGCAATAAGCTCTTAGCACGCGAACGCATTCAATTGTTATGCGATCCCGATACGCCCTTTTTAGAACTCAGCCCGCTGGCGGCATGGGATATGTATGATAACGAAGCGCCCTCTGCCGGGATCGTTACCGGCATCGGACTGGTCGAGGGGCAGGAATGCATGATCGTGGCGAACGACGCCACGGTCAAAGGCGGGACGTACTATCCGGTGACGGTGAAGAAACATCTGCGGGCACAGGAGATCGCGGAACAGAACCATCTGCCATGCATCTACCTGGTCGACTCCGGTGGAGCATTTCTACCACTGCAGGCCGAGGTCTTTCCCGACCGCGACCACTTCGGGCGCATCTTCTACAACCAGGCGCGCATGTCGAGCCAGCGCATCCCACAGATCGCGGCGGTGATGGGCTCCTGCACCGCCGGAGGAGCCTACGTACCCGCGATGAGCGACGAGACGGTGATTGTGCGCGGCAACGGCACGATCTTCCTGGGCGGCCCTCCACTGGTCAAGGCCGCGACGGGCGAGGAGGTCAGCGCGGAAGAGCTGGGCGGCGCCGATGTACACAGCCGCACTTCCGGCGTGACCGACCACTACGCCTTGAACGACGAGCACGCGCTGGCAATCTGCCGTAGCATCGTCTCCCATCTCAACCGCCGCACCTACGTTCCCTGGGACATCCGCCCGCCGGAGCCGCCACGCTACGATCCCAACGACCTGCTCGGCATCGTGCCGCAAGATGGGCGCAGGAGCTACGATGTGCGCGAGATTATCGCCCGGCTGGTTGATAGAAGCGACTTCCACGAATTCAAAGAACTCTACGGCACCACTGTCGTCTGCGGTTTCGCCCGGTTGATGGGCTACCCGGTCGGTATCGTCGCCAATAACGGCATCCTGTTCTCCGAGAGCGCGCTGAAGGTGACGCATTTTATCGAGCTGTGCGGACAACGCCAGACGCCGCTGATCTTTTTGCAGAATATCACTGGCTTTATGGTCGGACGCCAGTATGAGAGCGGCGGCATCGCCAAAGATGGCGCGAAGATGGTGATGGCCGTCTCTAACGTGCCCGTGCCGCGCTTCACCGTGATTCTGGGCGGCTCGTTCGGTGCCGGCAACTACGGCATGAGCGGGCGCGCGTACTCGCCGCGCCAGTTGTGGATGTGGCCGAACGCGCGCATCTCGGTGATGGGCGGTCAGCAGGCGGCGATGGTCCTGGCAACGGTGCGCCAGGAGAACCTGGCGGCGCGCGGCCAGGTGATGACGCCGGAGGAAGAGGCGACGTTTATGCAACCCACGCTCGATAAATACGAGAAAGAGGGCAATCCGTACTACAGCACCGCGCGCCTGTGGGACGACGGCATCATCGATCCGCGCGATACGCGCACTGTCCTGGCCCTGGGTATTGCCGCGTCGTTGAATGCGCCTATGCCTGATACGCCATTCGGGGTCTTCAGAATGTAATCTGGCCGAAAGAGAGGTTCCTTGATGAAATACTGCTTTATTAAGAGGTATGAGCGATGTTAAAAGCGATCAGTTGCAATACCCGCGAACATACCTTCCAGCGCATTAGCAATATAGATCAGATCAACGAGGTAAGAGATGATCCCGACGCTATTCTCTGGCTCGATATATGGCAGCCGACTGAAGAAGACCTGAATGCAATTGCACATAAGTTCCATCTCCACCCGCTTGCTATAGAGGATGCCACGGTCGAGCACCAGCGCCCAAAAGTAGAGGAATATGAGAATTTCTACTTCGTTGTGTTCTACACCGTCGGCGGGGATGAAAAGAGTCAGGAACTGGACCTCCGTGAGGTAGATATGTTCTTAGGCAAGAACTATCTCATCACCACCCACCAGCAAACTATTCCCGAACTGGACGAGGCGGAAAAACGCTGGACGCGCAACTCGAAACAGTTGGAATGGGGAGTCGGCATCCTCTTCTACTCGCTACTCGATACGATTGTCGATCACTACTTCCCCACCGTCGATATGCTTGTCGATCAGGCGGAGGATCTTGAAGACCGGCTCTTCTCAGGGGCGACGCGCGATACGAAGTTTACACAACAGCTCCTTAATCTCCGACGACAATTCCTGACCATGCGCCGTATCGCAGCCCCCGAGCGCGACGTGCTCAACGTCCTGACTAACCGCGACACCCCGATTTTCGATGAGCACGCGACGCTCTACTTTCGCGATATCTATGACCACATCACACGACTTGCGGATACAATAGATCTATACCGCGATCAGTTGAGCACGACGATGGATGCCAATCTGTCGATTGTTTCTAATAACTTAAATAAGGTGATGCGTACTCTGACGGTCGCCTCCATAATTCTGATGATTGACGCGCTGATAGCCAGCATCTACGGTATGAACTTCATCAATATCCCTGAATTGAAATTGCAGTACGGATACTTTGGGGTGCTCGTTTTGATGGCGCTTCTCTCGGTCTCCCTTATACTCCTTTTCAGGCGTATGAAGTGGCTCTAATACTTTGAAAGGCACACATATGGAAACACAGATCTCAGTCAAATATGGCTTTCAGGACCGCATCGCAACCGTTACGCTGCGCCGGCCAGAGGTGCATAACGCGCTCAACACACAGATGATCCAGGAGCTTACGGAGGCGTTCGCGACTTTGAGCAATGACGAGCGGCTGCACGGCGTCGTTCTTACCGGCGAGGGTCCTTCGTTCTGTGCAGGGGCCGATATCGCTATGATGCAGGAGGCTGCGAGCTTTACCGAGGAACAGAACCTGGATGATGCGCTGCGCATAAGCAATATGATGCATACGATCAATACGTTTCCATGTCCAGTCCTGGCGCGTGTGAATGGTTTAGCGCTGGGCGGGGGCGTCGGCCTGGTCTCCGCCTGCGATATCGCGATCGCGGCGGAGAACGCGCGCTTCGCTTTCAGCGAGGTCAAGCTCGGCATCGCGCCCGCCGTGATCTCGCCTTACGTCATACGCAAGATCGGCGAGACGGCGGCGCGCGCATTATTCGTCACGGGCGAGCGCTTCAGCGCTGAACGTGCCCAACGCCTTGGTCTTGTCCACGCCGTTGTGCCGCGCGAACATCTCGACGACGCGGTACAGAAGGCGCTGAACGAACTGCTCACCAGCGCGCCCCAGGCGCTCCGCGCCTGCAAGGAACTGGCGATGAATGTAGGACAGATGAGCTACGAGCAGGCGCGGCAACACACCGCCGCGACGATCGCGCGCCTGCGTGTGAGCGAGGAGGGTCAGGAAGGGCTGCGCGCCTTTCTGGAGAAACGCGCCCCCGCGTGGAACGCAGTCGAGGGGGGCGCGTAGGAAGAGATCGGGCCATATGTTTAGCAAAGTTCTTATCGCCAACCGGGGCGAGATTGCCGTGCGCATTATGGCGACATGCCGCGAGATGGGCATTCGCACCGTCGTGGTCTATTCCGAGGCAGATCGCTTCACGCGACACGTGCGCGAGGCCGACGAGGCGTATCTCATTGGTCCCGCGCCAGCCGCACAGAGCTATCTGCGCATCGACGCAATACTGGATGTCGCCAGGCGCAGCGGCGCGGAGGCGATCCATCCAGGCTACGGCTTCCTCTCCGAAAACGCGGCGTTCGTCGAAGCATGCGAACAGGCAGGGATCGTCTTTATCGGTCCGCCAGCCGCCGCGATGCGCCTGATGGGCTCGAAGATCGCGGCCAAAGCGCTGACGCAAGCGGTGGGCGCACCGACGGTTCCCGGCTACAATGGCGAGAGCCAGGACGATGAGATTTTGCAGCGCGAGGCACAGCGCATCGGCTTTCCCCTGCTCATCAAAGCCTCGGCGGGCGGCGGCGGCAAAGGGATGCGCGAGGTGCACGCGGCAGACGACTTCCTACCACAACTGGCAGGTGCGCGCCGCGAGGCAAAGGCGGCTTTCGGCGATGAAACGGTCTTTCTTGAGCGCCTGCTCCAGCGCCCACGCCATATCGAGATACAGATATTTGCCGACCGGTATGGAAATATTATTCATCTGGGCGAGCGCGAATGCTCCATTCAGCGCCGTCATCAGAAGGTCCTTGAAGAGAGCCCCTCTGTCGCCCTGACGCCCGAGCTGCGCACGGCGATGGGCGCGGCTGCCGTGCGCATTGCCGGGGCCGCTGGTTACGTCAACGCGGGCACGCTCGAATTCATGCTCGACGATGACAGGCGCTTCTATTTCTTGGAGATGAATACGCGCCTGCAGGTCGAACACCCCGTGACGGAGCTGGTCACGGGACTGGACCTGGTGCGACAACAGTTGCGTATCGCGGCTGGCGAGAAGCTGGATATCACGCAGGAGCAGGTCAGTCAGCGCGGTCACGCCATCGAAGTACGCATCTACGCCGAGGATGCCGAGCAGAACTTCCTGCCCTCGCCCGGCACGGTCACGCACTTCGTCAAAGCGGAGGGACCCGGCATTCGCGTCGATAGTGGCATCGAAAGCGGAGACGAGATCACGCAGTACTACGATCCGATGATCGCAAAATTGATCGTCTATGGCGAGGACCGTTCTTCCGCTATCGCACGCCTGCGGCGGGCGCTGGCATCCAGCGTTGTGCTCGGCGTCATCACGAACGTCCCGCTGCTCTCTGCCATCTGCGACCAGCCTGCGTTCCAGGCAGGCTTCACCCACACAGGTTTCCTGGAAGAGCATCACCTGCTCAACGCACCCAGGACAGAGCTTCCCAACGAAGTGTTGATAGCAGCGGCATGCGCCGAGATCAAGGTTGAGATACAGCATGCCGCTCCTTCCAACGGTGCGGCGCAACCATCTTCGCGCAACCCCTGGAAGACATTGGGACCCTGGCGTATCGCGGGAGACGCGCGCGCACTCACCTACAGCTTCCACGATCGTGACTATAAGATAGCGCTCAGGCCAGTCGCAGATGCAACGGAGCAACAGAACACGTGGAGCGTACAGATCGACGAGCAGCCAGCCGAGAACGTCGTCTGCACCTATGGCAATGACGCGCTCATCTTGCTCAGGCGCGGCGAGGCGCAGATGCGTACTTATGTGCAGCGGCAGCATGGCAAGGTCATGGTGGTTCTGCACGGTCAGAGCTATCACCTGCAAAGGCGGCAGCCACCCGACGTAGAGACAGCAGCCCACGGAGGGAACACCCTGCACACGCAGAAGACGCTCACCGCTCCCATGGCAGGCACGATCGTCAAAGTGCAGGTACGCGACGGCGAAGAGGTCGAGGCGCACCAGGTACTCGTCATACTGAGCGCAATGAAGATGGAGCACGCCATTACGGCTCCCTACGAGGGAAAGATCGATCATGTTTACTACCAGGAGGGCGCGGTCGTTCCGGGCGGAGCGGTACTCGTAGCCATGGAGTGACAAACGACCTCCTGAAAGACACGAGAAAGGATAGAAGTAATGCAACTCGGTTTTATCGGTATCGGCGTTATGGGTCGTCCGATGACATTGAACCTGCTGAAGGCAGGCCATAGCGTCACAATCTACGCACGCCACCCTGAAAAGCCCGAGGTACAGGAGGTCGTTCAGGCAGGCGCAAAGCTTGCGCCCTCCCCACGCGCAGTCGCCATCGCATCGGAGATCGTCATCACGATGGTCCCGAACTCGCCGCAGGTGGAAGAGGTCGTGACGGGTCCGCAGGGGCTGCTAGAGGGAGCGCGCAAGGGGCTCATTATCGTTGACATGAGCACCATCGCGCCCACCGTGAGCCGCCAGTTGGCCGAGGCAGCGGCGGCCAGAGGAGCGCATTTTCTGGATGCACCGGTCAGCGGCGGATCGCAGGGCGCGATCAACGGCACGCTCTCGATCATGGTCGGTGGCGAGCAGGAGATCTTCGAGCAGGTGCGACCGGTCTTTGAAGCAATGGGCAAGAAGGAAAATATTTTCTACGTCGGCGGGTCCGGTGCGGGCGAGGTAGTCAAGCTCATCAACAATCTCCTCGCCGCCACGATCGCGGCGGCCATCGCGGAGACGTTCGTGTTGGGCGTCAAAGCAGGCGGCGATGTCGATACGATCGCCAGGGTCGTGAGTACGGGCACGGGCGCAAGCTGGCAACTGAGCAATCAGTTCCCTATGCGCGCGTTCAACGGCAGCTTCAAGCCGGGCTTCATGACTGACCTGATGCATAAGGACCTGGGACTGGGGCTGGACCTGGCTGCTGAGTTGGAGACGCCGCTGCCGCTCTCCGGCCTCACGCGCCAGTTGTATGAGATGGCACGCGCCGCCGGCTATGGCAAAGACGACTATACCTCTCTGCTCAAAGTACTGGAGCAGGAGGCAGGCGTCGAGGTCAGGAGCAAGACACAGAATAAAGTATAATATCGTCATGTTCTCCATATGGGTGCTCAGAGAAGCTGCGTACAAAGCTCACTCACATAGCGCCGAAATAGAGCCAATGCTTCAATGCACACTCAGCTTGCCTGCGTCAGTTCATCACGATGCTGCCCGCATTCGAGGCAGCTATGGAGCGAAACATGGAGGTAACTCAAATGCCTGAAGCGATATTGCATGACGGAAACACCATCGAGATCGAGGTCCACGGCGAAGGGCCGACCTTGCTGCTGCCGGTCAATCCGCAGCCGATCGAAGGGCCGCAGGCCGAGCAAATGCGCAAGTATGGCACCGATCCGGCCCTGGGCCAATCTCTGATCAAGGGCTTGAGCGATGCCTTTCGCGTGGTCGTCTTCGACTATGAGGGGCACGTCCTGGGCAAACCGAAACCGGAAACGCTGACGCCAGCCAACACCGTCGCTGATCTACTCACCGTGGCTGATACCGCGGGGGCGGATCGGTTCGCCTACTATGGGTACTCCTGGCTCGCAGTGATCGGGCTTCAGCTCGCCATCCGGACCGACCGCCTATCAGCGCTCATCATGGGTGGCTTTCCGCCGCTCAACGGACCATACGCGGAAATGCTCTACATAACCACTGCGGCCAATGAGATGGCTAGCGCCGCTCAGATCTCGCAGACACCAGATGAATCCGAGTGGTCGTCCGTGGCTATGTCGAAGGACCAGACTCAACAGTTCGTCACCCTTTATCAGGCACTACAGGGATTCGATGACCGAGCCGCTCAAGCGCGGATCACCTGCCCTCGCCTCTGTTTCGTGGGTTCTGAGGACGAGATACAGTACGGCAAGCGTTGGGGAGATGTGCATGTGAGCTTAGCGGGTCCGATCGTGCACGGACGAGCACAACTGAAAGATCTGGGCTGGGACGTACGAGTGCTGGATGGTCTCGATCACATACAGGCCATGCAAGCGACGCAGGTTGTGCCGATCATACGTTCGTGGTGGGCTGCCAAGGTGGCCCCTCTGCTCTTGGAGTGAGCGCCTACAATGTAAGTTTGCAAAAAATTAGCTTCTAATGTGAAATAGAGGGAAGGCGATATTCTTTTATGGCCCGTCGGGATACTGAAATTAAAACGGACCAATGCCCAGACCGTGCAGAATCATCTCGATAGCCGCAATCAGGATCACCGGCACAAAGATGAGGCGCAATAGCCGGTTGCTCAGATGTAAGAGCAGGCGCGCACCGAGCAGCGCGCCGAGCAGGACGCCGAGCGCAACGGGAGCCGCGATCAACGGAGGGATATCGCCGCGCGAGAAATAGATGCCCGCGCTGGCCGCCGCCGTTACGCCGATCATCAGATTGCTCGTCGTCGTTGAAACCTTGAGCGGAAGGCGCATCATCGTATCCATTGCGGATTTTTCCCCTTTAAGGTGAGAGTATGTTCCTGTGCATATTGCACGTCTCGGAGGGATACATCATCATACACTCTGTAAGCATCTGTCATGTTTACGCCTCTTTCTCTCACTACTGCAATCTTTTGTCCTCGCTGCCTAATAGCTTCCCATGTTCGATCAGGAAGCTTCTGTAAGATATCGGCTGCATCTACTCTTGGATACATCTCCCGTATAATTGCATCCTCTTCTTCTGCCCACGAAGCCTGATATGCTCTGCGTCTGAGATGAAGAATATCAACTCCCCACTCAGGCCGTTTCCAGATGATTTCTACCTTAATCCACAGAGGTGCCGGATGGCTCATAACAACGCGCCGTACCAATGCACCAATAAACCGAAGCTGTGTTTCAAACTGTAAGTTTTCCCACTCAGCAATCAGGTCAGGGAGCAGGGTATAGATGGTGTATTGTACTTTCTCATCCTCTTCCTCCTCATCTACTGCTGGGGTTAGATCGTTTTTGAGTTGCTGTATTTTCTCCTCTAATCCCGCTATTTTCATCGCGTATTCAATTTTCATCTGTTTTGTTTTCGGGACATCGGGGTCGTCAAGAATACTCATGGTTTCTCGCCGTTGTCTCTGTGCTTCTGCAATTAAGCTGAGGATGGTTTGTTCTCGGTGTTCCTTGATTTTCTCCATCTGCTCAAGCCGCTCTTCCCAATTTTCATAGCCTTTCCAGCTTCGTAGGTGTTCAAAAAACTTGCCAAGAAACAGCGGATCAATGATTTCGACTTTCACAGACAGTTTATAATCATTCACAAGTCCGCTGTTTTGGAGACACTTATAGGCACCGCCGTTATCAGGGAGGGCATAGAATGGTACACCGTCTTCATTGCGGAGAACCTTCTTCAACAGTGCTTTCACTTTCCCATTCCTTACTACCCGTTCTGGTTTTTGCCTTGCTCCATCAAGAGCAAAGGAGCTTAACCGCTTATGGGCATAGGTAAACAATCCTTCATCAACAATTGATTCGTGATTGTTTTCAATCACCCCTCCGTCAAGGGGTATCCACCAGCCGAGATATACAGGATTGGTCAGGATGCTCTCGAGGCCATTTTCGGTAGGTTTATAATTCCCAGCGTATGGACCTATTTCGATCTCCTTTATCATGAACCGGCTGATGTTTTTCTTATCAACCCATTCCTCAAACTTTGGAAAGAGATAGGGCATCTGGTCAACTTCTTTACGGAGTACCGCAAAATTGCCGTCAAGCTCTAAAAACCGATTAAACAGCCAGAAGACAATCTCTGCATGAGGACGGTAGGGAATATATTTTTTTCTCCTGGGATCGGTGCGGTCAACAATGTAGCCAGGAACAAGAAAGCGTCCATCATAATACCCGTTATCACTTGCCGCGCTTTTTGCTCCGCCTAAGACAAGCTTCATCCATTTGAGATGTCGTGCTGACTCTTGCGCTTCCAGCATGAAGACTTGCTGGCAATACTCGTCTTTGAAATTAAAGGGCATACGAAGGGTGATGATCCAGACATCATGCTCAAAACACAATTTCATCAAATGTGCCGGGGTTAAAAGCCACGGATCACGCGTTAAACGGTTGACATGCACTGCGGCAATCCAGCCTAATCGGGTTCCTCCTTCTTCTTCAATAATTTTGGTCACTTGAGACAACCCGGGGCGTTTATGGATATCCAAGGTGCCGCTTGTCTTTCCTTCTTCATCATCTGCGATAATGCGAATAAGCCCGGTGTATCCCATGCTTCGAAAGTGTTGGATAAATTTCTCCGTCTGCATTTCAAAGCTGTGGATGTTGTTTTCTCGTTGGTACTCGGTTGATTGCCGGACATAGATAATCCCATCCTTACCTTTTGGCAAATCGTCATACGCGGATGGCCAGGGGTTCGTATTACTGTTCCGTTTCCTCTGGATGCTTCTTACGCTCATGTTTAATCCTCCGTAACTCGTTCGCAATGTCTTGTAACACGGCAAACAAGATGAGTTCATCCTCTGGTGAAAACAATTCCTGAGACAGAACACGAGGGGGTGTGCTCGTGCTGGTATCAGACAGATCGCCAGGAGGTTCGGGTACATCTGAGGTAGCCAAAGTGAGACTCCTTTGCTAAACGTGAGTCCCACGGAGATAACCTATAGACCATTTCGCTTTATGCAGCAACATGGTATAATGAGGCTAATCGGTGTGTGGGGACTCACACATCGGGGGGTTTGTTCTCTCGACCGCCAAGAAGAGGAACAAGCCCATGTTTCTTTTCCTCTAGTATACCCGCAAAACTGATAATTTGCTATCCTGTTTGACTGCTCCGACGTCACCTGCCACCTCTCCCATGCGGTGATGCCTCTTGGACAAAGGCGTTACTGCCTAGTCTGGTAGCTGTGATAATACGATTGCTGCTGGTGATGCTCTCCGCCTTGGCGGGAGGGGTTTTGCTGATACCCTCCATGCCAGTATCGCGGCTCTCCTGATGTGTCCAGTGGTGTTTCTTCGTGATGACGAAAACGAACCTGGCGTAAATCCTGCTCGGTAAGTCTTCCGCGTAAATACACACCAACAGATGCGATACAAAGCGTAAGAAGGCTCCCTCCTACCCACTCTTTGTATTGCCAGAGGGAGAGAAACAGAAATACGTAAAGAACGGTCACGCAGATCGCTGTGAGGCCACCTATCACCAGCACAAATTTCTTCTCACCGTCCATCTATCCCGCCTCCGTCGTGAACCCATCCCCGGTGTTGTAAAGAACCGGAGAGACCGCAAAGCCTTCCACCTGGACAACCAGATCGGGGTTGCCGGGACGAGGCTGGCGGCTGAGATACAGAGGCTTCAGGGTGACCGTGCGCTGTAGGGTATCCCCGGCAACGAGAATCGGCAGCGCGTACGTTTTTGCTCCTGAAGGATTGCCCTGGGGAATTTCAATCACAATAGCCTGCTGGTGCCAGTACTCAGCGAGGAAATGGCTTGTCCCGTGATGCCCGACGTTGAGGTCACACTGCGTCAGGCGTCCCTCCCCCGACTGCCAGTGGTCAAGCTGGGACGTGGTCCACGGCAAAACAAGGGTGATGCCGACGAGATATAACAGAATCATGAGTAGCATGCCCATACCGAGAGGAACAGACCACGAGTGCCGTTTCTGTCGGGGAAGGGATGCTGTCTGTGCCTCGTGCGCGTCCGGCTGGTATTTTTGCGTTGCACTTTGCACGTCGGGACGTCTGCTCCTGCGGAGAACGGGCGGGTTGGGATAGGTGCTTTTTTCAATCATAGCTGTGTTCCTTGCTAGTTCCTCCATCAATTGACAGGCAAAGGCGAACGTGGCATACTACCAGTAGACCTTTAGCCTGTCCTGGCAATACAAAGCTATTGACAGTAGCGATGTATTGCTCCTGTACTAAAAAAGCAGTAAAGGGATGGGTACGCAGTGTTTTGTACTGTTCAAGCCTCGCAAACTTCACAGTACCTAACATCACATCATTGGGTCTCTGGGGGCGCTTGGGGTTTCCCTGAGCGCTTCTTGGCATCACCTCCTCTGATTCGTTGGCTGGTCTCTAGTCGGCAAACACTAACCCGTCAAGATCGGTATATTTAATGGAAGGTTCCCCGCGCTGGTGCAGCTCCCGGTTAATAGCATTGGCTATCTTGCCTGCGGTCGCGCGAAAAATAGGGTTGCCGTCGATGGCGCTCTTGAGCGTATTCTGGTCAATCTCTGCCTCTCTTGCTAGTTTCGAACGAGACCACCCAAACGAGATACGGTAGTCTTCAATTGTCATTAATCACCTCTACAATACCAATAAACTAGTCCCGTTGGTAAGCATGCCATAGGATCGTCTGAAAGTCAATGAATTCAGGCTAATTTTGGCACCTTCGTCTGAAATTTTAATCTCGTATTCTTGGGTTTCCTGCATAGAGATCTGTGTCAAGGGTGGTGGCTGTAGGGAAACAGGCTAGCTGAGGATGGAGAGGGTTTGGAGTGAGGCACGTCTTCGGGGAAGCAAGCCATACGACCTTGCGCCAGCTGGCAGGCTTTGCGAAACGAAACGACGTCCCGAAGGGGAGAGGCGGCGTCGGACGTGTCGGGATGTCGTTTCGGCAAAGCCTACAAAGCAGCTGAGCGCAGGGTGGAGATGGCGCCGCGCGGGTGGGGAGGCAAAAAGTTACTATCCCATAAATCATACGTTTGAAGGAATAGAAACATTGGTATATTGACTTATAGCATGAAACTGCCCATTGACTAATTCCATTATTTTTCGTACAATCACCCGATACCTTGCTGCCTGCTTCCTTGGGAAATGGGCAGGGAAGGGGAGAGAAGTTTGAACTTCTGCGGCTTTTGTACTTTTGCAATTGAAGAAAGAGGAATGTGATGACGTCAACCAGATGTCACGTTATCCTGTTTGTAGCATCTCTAGTGTTTTTGGTTTTTGGCTCCGTCTTTGCCGGCATACCCGTCGCTTCTGCTCATAACACGTCCCGTGCTGATCTTGCGCTTTTAGGGCGGTTAGATATGAACGGCTATTGTGTCGGACAAGGCTATACCTACGCCCGGACAACGGGCGATGTACCTGTGTGTTTCAAAGAAACACCGGAGCACTTTAGTATCGATATGTCCGCAGCGTGTAACTGGGAATACCAGCGAACAGACCTCGTCGCGCGCAATCCGGACGATACGAATATACATGGCTGGAACTGCTATGATCCGCAGGTAACGGTCATAGGGGCAGTCACTGACCTTCAAGGCTATTGCCAATCCATTGGCGACGCAGGGGTCAATACCAACCCTGCCAACGCCAATGACTGGCATTGTATCAAGTACGAAACACTCGTGATTGACCTCAATGCCGCCTGCCAATGGCAGTTCAAGTGGCCCAATGCGATTGAAAAGGAAGACTTGTGTTATGCGCAGGTGACACCAACCCCGCAACCGGCAAGTCAACCTTCGACGCAACCGACGCCACCACCAGCCCAAACAACTAACGCGAATCCAGCACCAACCCAAACAACAGCACAGTCGACGTCACAGACGTCTCCTGCGTCGCTCGTACGCAATGACTATGTCACGGCGTGTACACAGACGAATTATGGAGGCAGTTGTTATCGCTTTGGCGTAGGAAAGTATGCAGGACTCACCACGAATTATGTCTCGTTTTGGATACCCTGTGATCTGACCCTGGGCGTCAATACTGGTACCACTTTTGACGGGAATCCGGGCGTGTTTAACCAAAATACACCGGATCTCTCCCAGGCAAACCTGGGTGGCGCGGTTCATTCGCTCAAAGTGGAAGCGCGGACTGATTGTACCCCAACGGGTTCACTTGATCCGCCGACCCAGCACATAACGCAGCCGACACGGTCAGACTATGTCACTGCCTGCACCGGAACCAATTATACCGGTTCCTGTGATAAGTTTCCCTTGGGACAATACCTGAGTCTGTCAAAAAGCTATGTGTCATTCTGGATACTGTGTGATCTCACCCTGGGCGTCAATACCGGCAACAACTTTGACGGCAATCCGGGAACGTTTAACGCAAACATAGCGGATGTATCCCAGGCAAAATTAGGCGGCGCGATTCACTCGCTGAAGGTAGAAGCTCGGACCAATTGTACCCCTCCGGGGCCGTTTGATCCACCAACGCAAGTAGCCGCAAGCAGTGTACCCACCAGCGCATCGGCAACTAGCAGCTCCGGAAGCGGCAATCACATTCCCGGTGGCGTCTGGGTCTATCCTGATAGCGGATTCACTTTCGTGCAGGGAAATGCCTACACGATTGTTGTCCGAGGCTTTCCGTTAAATCCAGGAGATCCCGACATCGCCTATGTCAATGTCACCGGCTTTTGGTCAGGGACATGGCATGTCCTGTGCCATATTCCCAATGACCGTCCGGATTTAGGCGACCACTATTACTGCACCACCGATTTGAAGGTTAATGGCAGCTATCCGCCGAACGGGCCGATTACGCTCAGTTTTGATGTGTACAACAAAGCGGGAGATGTGAACAATGCACCGAATGGAGAGCATACGGGAACGTTCCTAACAAGTAACTCGACCATGGTGCATGGTATGACCTATTATCCAGCACCGCTGCCTTCAAGTACAAATGATGCAGTAGGGCAAATCGACCCGCATATCATTCTTGCGAGTGAATGTCTGTTAGAACCAGCATTTAAAGTGGTAAAAGTTATAGGTATTGTCGGTCATACATTTGAGATTGCAGAGAGGTTCTACAAGTTTACTGATAATGGCATGAAAGCTTGGACAGTGCTTCAGGACATTCAGACAGGGGATCGTATGGCAGTACTTATAGACGCGGGAAAATTTGTACCATATTCAAGTTGTTTTGAATTGATACACGACCTGACTCCCATCGAGCCAGCATCTTGAATTGTTTCTCACCAAAGTCGAAATGACTCAATACCCCAGAATGGTGTTTCCATTCTGGGGCTTTTTTGTTAATATGCTAATAGATGAATGCGTGGTTTGATGGGAGAATAACTAGGATACATTTTCTGATTGGTATGGTAGTATCTAGCATACTCCTTGTAACGGGTATATTTTTTATTGCCTTCATCTCCCGAAGTATTCCCCACTTTCCGATACCACTTTATACTATTCTCGAATATGTTTGGCTTTTCATAGTAATTATATTTCAATTATCACTTTTAGCCAGACGTTACCGAGATACTGGAAACTCTGGATGGCTGTCATTGCTTTATATAATACCGATAATAAATATTGTTATTCTTCTAGTACTATTCTTTTTGCCAAGTAAGAAAATAAACACTAGAATTGACAAATAGAATGGTTTATCATTTGTTATCTGGACTAGAATAGCCAAAATACAAATTTATTTAGTATGAAATTACTAGCTCACTTTACCGAGGGTAGGGTAAACAGGATCACCTATTTCATCGGCTCAGGAATTTATTGGATCATTTTGCTTGGAGCATTTAGTATGAGCATGTCGTTAGGAATTCTAACTTTAGGCATTTTTGCAATTTGTGCCTTTGGATTAACGTGTTTATTTATTAAAAGGCGACATGATGTTGGTTATGATATTAATTCTGATCCGTATTTCTCACCTGGTCTTTTAGAAAACCTCCTATATATATTTCTCCCAAGCCAGAAAAGCAAAAATAAATTTGGTCCTCTACCTAAGCACGGTATTGATTGGAAAAGTATATTCTTACTTAAATAACTAAGGTTATGCTTTCTGGATACCCAGAAGCCACAACACCGCCTTTTTTATATCGTCTGTCTCCCCGCGAATTGATGCGGATTGGAGGCAATTTTCCCCGCTTGCCCCAGCGCTTGATAGTCAAAGGCGACACCCGCAGGATCGCGGCAACTTCTGAGAGCGTCATTAAGTCAGGCATATTTTGAAGCGTCATGTGTGGGAACCGGCGGGGTGGTGTATAAGTCATAGGCGTATATCGAGCGTCTCCACAATATCAAAAGGGGTCGTACAAAGTCAAGCAAAAACATGAGTTGTCGTATGATATCTGCATAGCAGCGCCTACTGTACAGGGGCAAGATGAAGACTGCCTCCTTAGTGCCTTCACTCACAGTCTCCACATCTTAGCGTTGCTGTATATCTCTTCACCTGCTGGGCCATCTACCCGAAGACCAATATGCCCCTGCTGATATTTATTGTCACTCACGTTAGCGATTTGCTGGTGGTTTACATACAAGTCGAAGTTGTCGCCTATCGCGACAACTGCTAAAAGGTTAGACTGTTGCAAGCCCGTTTTAATGGCTGAGGTAGAACCGGATGCAAAGATCGGATGAGAATTAGAGGAGTCATAGCGATAAAGTTGGTAAGTGCCGTCCTGGCATACGCGGAAGTGATAAGCAGTTATTATTGTGTCGTCGCGGAAGGTGATCCCGCCACAGTTTCCTGTGAGTACCGCCATTTGCACTTCAAAGGCGAAGTTACTGATTACAATAGAAAGGTGGCACACGTTAACATAGTTTTGTTGCTCAATAGCATGATAGCCACCTTTCGTAAACTGACACCCAGCGTCTCCCTGCGCGTTTACTGAGTAATTCTCCCATTCGTAGCCCTTACTATGACTATTATCAAGCAACGGATCATTGAGTACCAGCGTCCCAGTATAGGGAGGATAGAGGTTCTTTCCGGTATTAGGAGTAGGACTGGGGGTTGGATTGAGGGTGGGGGTTGACCCTCCGCCCGAAAAATGCGAGATAATAATAGGCCCTAAGATAGCCGTAATGATGGCAACAACTATTGCGCCTGTAGCGCTAATGAGAGCTGCTCTCTCTCCCGTACTCATCTTGCGGGAATTCTTCGGGCGTGGTTTGTGAGAGCCCGGTGGTGGTTGCTGGTTCCCTTGTGATTGACTGGCGGGTTGTTGTTGAGGTGACTGTTGGTTCATTGTGCAACCTCCTCAGAAATGCATACTATTTCCATCAGTACATAACCGACGCATTTTTCACACGATCAGCTCTTTCAACTAACGCTGATTACCTCTAGGAAACATATCAATCCCACATTTACTCTGTTACGAGTACATAGTGTATATGGATTTTTCAATTTATGGAGACGCACTCAAGAGGTAATTGTTTATGAGATATTCATGAGAGCCACAATAACATTTTGGATGAAAATTATCAAGTGGCTTCCTCCTCCAATAACAGTTTTTCGCTCCTGGCTTAGTTTTTGTCATACTCCGCCTTGTATTACTTGAGCAATCCATACTATTCCTCATGGAGTAACATGGATACTATAAATGCACATGAACCCTTGCATAAGCATGTTAGATAAAATGTGTTCATCCCTGCTCTGGCTGTACATACACTATGTTCGAGTACTTTGGTGGGGTGCGGCAATGGGCACGATAAGGGATAGAGTGAGGCAATGGAAAGGGATGCACGACGCAGTATTTTTAATTTCTCGCCGGAGCAAAGCCCAGGGAAGTCAAGACAAATTAAAAATACGTGCTATCTGCTCCTGTGTAACGGCTATCTGGGAAACTGGCTCTCCATCAGCAAGGTGATGAAGAATACAGCGGCGCCTAGAGAGCCTGCTTGCTTTTACTTGCGTAAAAACGACGATGAAATCTTAACTAAATCGATACATTCATAATCGTATCTTTACCATTTCTCAATTTCCTCACCACTGCTGCATAGCACAATAGGAAAGACTCAACAAAAATTTACCCCTCAAT
>DAOTTD010000027.1:0-5335 GCA_034438015.1 Ktedonobacteraceae bacterium
ACCTGGGCAGTATGCTCGGCTACTTCTATCAGATGCTGGGAGTAGTGGGTTGGACCAGCATCCCCTGGCTGCGCAAACTCCGGCAGCCAACACTGATTCTGCATGGAGATGACGATCCGCTTGTTCCCGTAGTGAACGCGAAGATCATGCATCGCCTGATCCCACATGCGCAGCTCTACATCTTCCACGATGGACACCTGGGAGTGGGGACGAGTGCGCAGGAGCTCGCACAGGTCGTCGACCAGTTTCTCACTGCTCCCGTCTCTTCTTGAGGGGAAAGTCTACCTTGCAGAAGACGGCAGCGTATCGTAGGAAGTGCGTATTCGGATACGTATTGTGCTCCCCCGAGGGCACAGAGCATGAACCGTTGATCAGATCTACTGTTCAGAGCGAAGGCGTTGCAGAATCTGCTCTACTGTTTCTTCTGGCGTCTGCTCAGAGGTATCAAACCAGAGACCAAGGCCCGCCATCGTTGTGCGGAGTGCATGGTCAAGATATGCCGCCCAGGCATGGCCTTGCGGATCCTTTGATCGGTTCACGTCTCGTTGTGAGGCTACCACATTGACCTGCGGAGCAAGAACCACCAGGGAGAAGGGGAGGCCATGCAGTTCCTCCTGCAGGTGCTTCCAGCGCTCTCCCATGATAATGTCATCAAGCACGACCGTGAAGCCTGCCTCGAAGAACGATCTGCCAAGCAGACACATATGCTTGAGACGCAAGCGAAGCTGCTGTGCCGCCTCTCCATCAGGTTCGCCTGGTTGGCTGACCCATATGCCACCAGCGACGATCATCCGCTGCAACGTATCGGCCTCGATATGGACGCCTCGCGCAAAACGTTGTGCCAGCAAACGGGCAATGGTGGACTTTCCGGCAGCCATAATGCCGGTCACCACAATCAGAGCCGGTTCGTGATCACTCAAGGAACGCAGCTTTTCAGCTTCTGCTTCGTGCGAGCCTTGTGGTTGGACCTCTTGCTTCATCTTCGTTTTCTCCCGCTGCGGTTGTTTACTTCCCCTCGAAGTGAGGAAGACGTTTCTCTTCGAACCTGATCGCGCGGCTCCTAGCCTACAGCTCTGCCGATGAGCTTGCCCAGGCCAAACGTGATCCCGGCTGCCAACAGACCAAGGAGCACCTGTCGCGCGCCCGCTTTCCAGAGGGGAGAGCCAGTGGTCAGGCTCACCCCTGTGCCGATGCCGAAGAGACCCAGGACGCTGAGCGCAAGACTGATGCCGACCGCGACGAGTCCATTGGTAAAGATGAACGGAAACACCGGGATAAGCGCCCCGATGGCGAACAGGAAAAACGAGGTGATCGCGGCCCCCCAGGCCGAACCACCAAGATCGCTGGGATCGATGCCCAGCTCTTCTCGCGTCAGCGTATCGAGCGCCGTACTGCTCTGCTGCATCAGATTGGCCGCCACCTCCCTGGCCGTGCGCTCGTCGAGGCCCTTCGATTGGTAAATCAGCGCCAGCTCTTCCTGTTCCTCCTGGGGAGCCTCCTGCAACTCCTGGCGCTCAATAGCGATCTGGTGCTGGTTGAGTTCGCGCGCACTCTGCACGGAGACCCACTCCCCAATCGACATCGAGAAGGCCCCCGCCAGCAGCCCGGCCAGACCGGCGATCAGCACCGCGTGGCCGCTGAGAGTGGCTCCCGCTACTCCCATGACCAGGCTGAGGTTCGAGGTCAGCCCGTCGCTGGCTCCCAGCACGCCCGCCCGCAGTTCATTGCCTCCCGCACTGCGGTGTCGGCCCTCAAACTGGGCGAGCAGCGGCCCGGCGATCCCGCCTTTCGCTGTTGAGAGCAGAGAGCTGAACAGGCGGGCGTGCGAGCGTTCATCGGCTGGCAGACCCGCCTGAACTGCCTCGGGCTGAGGATCGTACTCGCTGACCGCCTGCTGTTCCATCGAGGAGACGGTGGAGAGCACAGCATCCGTTCCAAGCCGCCTGGCTAGCCACAGCAGCACCCGGATGCGCCAGGTGGGCGCATAGGCCGGACTCGTCACAGCCGCCCGGGTCAGATAGTCCTTCCAGAGGTCGGCGTGGCGCTGCTCTATAGTGGCAAGGCGCCGGTAGAGTTCGGCCAGGTGGGTATCGCGCTCGATTTCGGCGAGCTGGCTATACAGATAGACCCCTTCTTGCTCAGAAAGATAGTTCGCGCGGTAACGCGCAACGTCCTGGCTGTTCGGTTGATCGCTCGTAGCATGCTTGAATACCATATATATCTCCCCTGGCAGCGTTTCTCAACGCGGATTTTCGACCGCTTTCCCGTGTAATACAGTATACGATACCGACCCCCGCCGCTATAGTCAATGTATTCTTTTCTCTTGATGAGTTTTCCCCTCCCAAAACGTAGAGAAAATAGCCAAACTCTTCTTACAATCGTACTGTATGGCTTATTTCACTACGATATCATGACTATCATCATAGTTTTTCTACGAATTCCCTGGTATTCTTTAGGCGTGAAGTTGAGATGGAAATGAAGAGGATGCGTACAGAATACTCTCGGAACAGTATTCTTGCACTGTTCCAACAAAAGCTGATTTTCACTCAAAGAGAAGCGTGTATTCCATACAAACGCTTCGGAAAGATCGTTTCTGCAAAGGAGATATGCCATGTTTCATCGGTATCGAAAGACCGTTCAACTGCTTGTCGCTGCTGCCGCCCTTGGGCTCTTCCTGTTGGTGATGACTGCCTGCAATAGCGTAGCACTGACCTCATCGTCCGCATTATTACTCAGTAATTCGCTGAGCGCCTCCCACTCTAGCATGACGTACCAGTTTAAGACTC
The DNA here is from genome assembly GCA_034438015.1 of Ktedonobacteraceae bacterium. Taxonomy (GTDB): domain Bacteria; phylum Chloroflexota; class Ktedonobacteria; order Ktedonobacterales; family Ktedonobacteraceae; genus JACDAE01. Next base: position 2,787 of record DAOTTD010000027.1, read on the forward strand.
ATAACAACAACACTGACCCGACCTTTAATCAGTTGCTCGGCATCAACAACCACGGCGTGATCGCTGGCTACTTCGGCAGCGGGACCGTCGTCAATGGGAAGCTGCACCCCAACAAGGGCTACACCCTCTCCCAGCCGTATGCTCAGGGCAACTACACTAATGAGAACTTCCCTGGTTCCGTACAACCCAGGTCACGGCGATCAACAACTCCGGTTATACCGCTGGCTTCTGGGTCGATGGCACCGGCAACAACTTCGGGTTTCTCCAGTGGCATGGGGGCTTCACGTCCTACAAAGACCCACACACCGGAACCTCCAATGGCGTGCAGATCAATCAGCTACTCGGCCTCAACGATAAAGGGATCGCCGTTGGCTTCTATACTGACAGCCAGGGCAACAACCATGCCTACACGTTAGACCAGAAGAAGGGCAAATTCAGCGAAATCCCGACCGCTCGCATCCCTGGTGCGGTCAGTGTGATGGCCACAGGCATTAACGACAACGGCGACGTGGTGGGGACCTACACGGATGGCAATGGCACCATGCATGGCTTTCTGTTGAAAGGCAACACCGTCAGCGTCTTCGACTACACCGGGGTTGCCAACGTGACCAGCACGGCATTCCTGGGCGTCAACACGTCTGACCAGATCGTCGGGACCTATACGGTCGGCACGGGCAACGCGGCCCAGATGCACGGGTTCCTGTTATCCAATCCCCTGCATCATGCCCAGTGGCAGACCATCGACGACCCCAACGGCGTTGGCACCACCACCATCAATGGCCTCAATGACCACGCCGACCTGGTCGGCTTCTACGTCGATGGCAACGGAAACACCGACGGATTTCTCGCTCGCCAGTCGTAAGCATCCGCTCTCCCAATGGACAAGAGCCGCAACGACCGCGCATATCAGACGCGATTGGACCCCACCGCCTGCCGATCCGGCGGTCGCGCACGAGCCACGGTCGAGGGTTGAGGTGTAGGGGGTAGGGATTGGGTGTCACATTCGTCATATTGCCCATGAAGCGGCCTGTGGAGCGGACTCACAATGTGACACCCCCGAAAATGAGGGTGTCACATTCGTCACATTGCCCCCTTGCTGTCATTTACCATTAAGGGAGCTGAATAAGCCCGATGATGTTACTGTCCGCGTCTTTTACAGATGCGAGCAGCTTCCCCCACCGACATTTGTGACCGCTTGCTGGACTTGCGCGCCAGCGTCCAGGAGTAATTGCAGGCTCTTCTTGATGTCGTTCACGTGATAGTAGCCGACGGGCCCTGTCATTCCCTTGTTGTGGCCATGGGGATCTAAACCTATTTCCTGGTCTCCCACCCGAAAGCCAACATAATAGGCCTCATCCATATAAGGCTCGCTACCTAAAAGCTTGCTGTAGAGCGTCTTTGCCTGGGCTATGTCTTTGACGGGATAGATGACTGTTCTGATACCTTGATTCATGAAGAACTCCTTCTATTCATTGGTGTGTGAGCACGGCGTGATTTGCGTCGTATTCAATTGGACGGTTGCACCATGTCTCCTCAACGGGGAGGAGATGATTAATTCTGCGATCGGGTAGGCTGGTCCCTACCCCGATCGTAGGAATTAATGAGCAAAAATGTGTCGAGAGAGAACCCGTCACATCGGGCGGGTTTCGCTCGTCATTACTATGACGGAATACAATGAAGGAATGTGACCGATGGACGAACACGAATGGCTGGCCGCGCAATTCGAGGCCGAGCGTCCCCACCTGCGGGCGGTGGCCTACCGGATGCTCGGCTCCCTCCTGGAGGCGGACGACGCCGTGCAGGAGTCCTGGCTTCACCTCAGCCGCTCCGACACGAGCGGCGTCGAGAACCTGGGCGCATGGCTGACGACGGTTGTCGCGCGGGTGTGCCTCGACATGCTGCGCTCGCGCAACTCGCGGCGCGAGGAGTCCCTGGGAACGGACGCACACGAGCCGATTCTGAGCCGTGAGGACGGGATCGACCCCGAGCACGAAGCGCTCCTGGCCGACGCGGTCGGTCTCGCGCTGCTCGTCGTCCTCGATACCTTGAATCCCGCCGAGCGCCTCGCGTTTGTGCTGCACGACCTCTTCGCCGTGCCCTTCGAAGAGATCGCTCCCATCGTGGGGCGCTCTCCGACCGCAGCAAGGCAGCTCGCGAGCCGCGCACGCCGCCGGGTGCGGGGAGCGGCGGCGGTGAAGGACGCCGATCTCACCCGACAGCGAGAAGTGGTCAACGCCTTCCTCGCTGCCTCGCGCGCCGGTGACTTCGACGCGCTGCTCGCCGTACTCGACCCAGATGTCGTGCTGCGAGCCGACCGCGCAGCCGAGCAGGCGGGCGCAGCGAGGGAGGTCCGCAGTGCGTCGGCTGTGGCCGAGCAGTTCTCCGGGCGTGCCCGGTTCGCCCAACCGGCGCTCGTGGACGGAGCCGTGGGAGCCGTGTGGGCTCCGGGCGGACGACCGCGTGTCGTCTTCGGCTTCACGATCACGCGCGGCAAGATCGTCGCCATCGACCTACTTGCCGACCCCGAGCGCCTCCGCCAGCTCGACCTG
>DAOTTD010000028.1:0-6868 GCA_034438015.1 Ktedonobacteraceae bacterium
GGTCGTGCAAAAGCAACTCCTCCGACGGCTCGAACGGATGGGCTATCAAGTCGAACTCCAACCGATGGCTCAGGCAGGGTAATTCCTACCTGAGCTGCTCAGGGGAGGACTTTTTCAGAAGAGAACCACAGCCCCTGGCCTGATCGCGTTTGCCGAGCCGGATGGGGGCCAGCCCCATCCCTACTGTTGAGAAGCCCTGACCTGGTATGGAGGTGCTTGTTCCTGGTAGTGGGCTATGCTATAATCTGACAAGGCGAATTATCTTCGATACATTAAATGTTATTATGCTTTTCTCCCAGGCGGGGTCCGGTGGCTGGGGGACTATCTAAAACGGGCCGTCGTACAGGCGTAAGCCAGTATTGTCTCCCCTGCTCCATGCGCTAGAATGTTCTGTTTATCGGTTGTGAGCGCAGGATGCTCAGGAAAGGACTGAGTTAGATGCTTAATCTTGATCCCGATAAAGATCTGGAACCACGTTACCAGTCGGTGACCGTCAGCCCGGACTGGTATCAGACGAATATACCTTGCCAGGTAGGTTGTCCGGCACATACAGATGTGTCTACCTACATTGGTCTGATCTCGCAGGCCCGTTTCGATGAGGCCTATCTACTGAACCGCAAAGCCAATGTTGTGCCCGGCGTGCTCGGGCGCACCTGCGCGCGACCGTGCGAGCCCGTCTGCCGCCGCAACAAGATCGACGGAAAGCCAATCGCCATCTGCTGGCTGAAGCGTGCCGCCGCCGACCATCGCGAATATCGCCACCATGCCACGCGTCCGCCCGTGACGAAGGACAAGAAGGTCGCGGTCATCGGCGCCGGCTCGGCTGGCCTGGCCTGTGCGCGCGATCTACGCGAGATGGGCTACCCGGTAACGGTCTACGAGCAGTACCCGACGGGCGGCGGCGTGATGGTCAACGGCATTCCGGTCTGGCGCCTGCCACGCGATGTCACGCGCGAGGAGTGCGACGAGTACATGGAGGATATTGGCGTTGAGGTGAAGTACAACGTCAGGGTCGGTCGCGATGTGCTATTAACCGATCTGCTGAAGCAGTACGACGCCATCTATATCGGAGCTGGCTGCTATATTCCGAACGCGCTCACGGGCCCCGATGGCAAGGTTATTCCTGGCGCTGATCTCAAGGGCGTCGAGGATGGTATTCGCCTCCTGGAGAAGACCAACTACGGCGAACCCGCCTATATTGGCAAGCGCGTCGCCGTCCTGGGCGCGGGCTTCACCGCGATGGACTGCTGCCGCACCTCGATCCGCTATGGCGCCGAGAAGGTCTACGTTATGTACCGCCGCTCCAAAGAGGAGCAGCCCTCCGACGAATACGAAGTCGACGAGGCTGAGCTGGAGAGCGTCGAGTTCCAGTACCTCGTGACGCAGGTCGCCATAACCACGAAGGATGGCGTCCATGCCAGCGGCGTGCGCTTCATACGCAATACGCTGGGCGATCCCGATGCCGGTGGTCGCCGCCGCCCGATCCCTATCAAGGGCAGCGAGTTCGAGATCGAGGTCGATACCGTCATTCCGGCCTTTGGTCAGTACAGCGATGGGTCGTGGCTGCAGGCCGAAGAACTCGGGCTTGAGGTCAACAGGTACGGCATTCCGCTGGTCGACTTCGATACCTGGATGACGAGCTACCCCGGCCTCTTCGCCGGTGGTGACTACACGCAGGGATCGCGCAACCTGATCTCCGCGATCGGCGATGGGCGCGATGCCGCCGGCGCTATCAATCGCTACCTCGGTGGCGTCGATAAGCCCGCTGAAGTTGCGGAGGAGATCGAACTGCCCGACTATCGCCGAGGCATGGTCGATAACTACGAGTCGATCGCGCACCAGATGATGCCGTCGCTGCCGTTAAAGGAGCGCTTTAGCAATACCCGCGAGACCGAGACCGGCTACACAGCGGAAGAGGCCGTTGTGCAGGCCCGTCGCTGCCTGCAGTGCCAGTTGAACATCATGATCGATCCTTCGATCTGTATCCTCTGTTCTGGCTGCGTCGATATCTGCCCCTACGACTGCATCAGTATGGAGGGCCTCTCACGCGTTGTCAAGAGTGACCCCATGCACCAGGGGACCGAGACGTGGCGCGGCGGTGCCGATATGATCATCGACGAGGAGAAGTGCATTCGCTGTGGCCTGTGCATTGTGCGCTGCCCCACCGATGCCATCTCGATGGTGCAGTTCGAAGTCGCCAGCCCGAACGATCGCTGGACCGTCTCGAAGATTCCGATGCTGAATATGGGCTAATAATTAGTCTGCAATCAGCCCTCAACAGCCTCTTTAAAGCGCTGTATGGCAGTGATATGCTCGGCGGGCGATTTGAGGCCCGCGCTCATGGTGTTGACGGAGATGTGGGTGGCGCCCAGAGCGCGCCACCAGTCAACCTCGCGCCTCCACTCGTCGGGACCGCCATCGCCGTAGTTCACGCGGGCCTCGATGCCGAACCTGGCGGGATCGCGGCCCGCTTCTCGGATGTAGTCGCGGAGGCGCTCGACGCGCTCGCGCATCTTCTCGTTAGCCTGACCGAGCGGGAACCAGCCGTCGGCGAGACGCGCGGCGCGGCGCAAGGCGACATCGGCGCTTCCACCCATCCAGATAGGGATGAAGCGGCGCACAGGGAGCGGATTGAGGCCGGCTTCGGTGATGGTGTGAAATTGCCCCTTGTAGGTGATAACTTCCTGGCGCCAGAGCTGGCGCAGCACCTCGATCTGCTCCTCCAGAACGCGACCACGCGTGTGGAAGTTCGTATTGAGTCCTTCGTACTCCACAGCGTTCCAGCCTACGCCCACGCCGAGACGAAACTTGCCGCCACTGAGTATGTCGACTTCGGTGGCCTGCTTGGCGACGAGGACCGTCTGGCGCTGGGGGAGGATAATGACCGCCGTGGCAAGCTCAAGGTGACTGATGGCCGCAAGATAGCCGAAAAGTACGAAAGGTTCATGAAACAGGCTCTGGTGCGTGTAGCCCTGCCAGCCTGGACGATTGGTCGGGTCCGCCCCGAGGACGTGGTCATAGATGATGAGATGCCTGTAGCCGAACTCTTCGGCGGACTGTACGTAATCGCGCACCGCTACTGGATCGGCGGTAATCTCATTTTGTGGAAAGGTGACGCCTAACTGCATGGCTTGCCTCCTCGTGAAATAGGACTAATGTGTATGGTTAATTTTGATGATAGCACGTGAGCGTAAGCGGTGTCTAATGGGGAGGAGTAGTTACGCCGTGCTGGGAGACTGGTTTTGTGCTATGATAGGGGTAGGATCACTGTGCGACATGGACCACATATATAGTCGCGCGGCACATATGTTTAATAGCCATCTCTCCTCGGTGGGTTGTATACATGAAAGGGGGCAGGAATGCTGAAAGATACGCTGTTGTATCTCGCCCGGAACGAACGGTTACAAGATTTTGTCATACAGAACAAGGCGACACGCGGAATCTCGCGTCGCTTTGTCGCGGGAGAAGCAATCGACGAAGCTGTCGATGCTACGCGTGTCCTCAATCGACGAGGTATACAGGTCGCCCTTGATCATCTCGGCGAGAATGTTGCCGATGACAAGGAGGCCAGGGCTGCGACCCAGGATTATATCAATGCAATTGATCTGGTGAAGCAGACGGGAATCGATGCGAACATCTCCGTCAAGCTGACAGCGCTCGGCCTGGATATCTCGAAGGAGCTGTGTGAGGAAAATCTGCGTACCATTCTGGAGCGTGCGAACAAGTATCCGATCTTCGTCTGCGTGGATATGGAAGGGTCGGCCTATACCGGGCAGACGATCGGTATAGCGCTGCGCATGCATCGCAAGTTTGAGCATGTAGGAACAGTCGTCCAATCGTATCTGTTTCGTACCAAGAAAGACGTAGAGCAGCTCATCGCGGACGGCGTGCGCGTGCGCCTCGTCAAGGGTGCGTATAAAGAGCCGCAGGAGATTGCCTATCAGAGCAAGGGCGATGTCGATTACAACTTTATGCTGCTGATGAAGATGCTGCTGGCGCGTGGCAACTTCCCGGCGATCGCGACGCACGATGAGGGGATCATCGATGCGGCGCGCAGATTTACGCGCGATTATGGCATCAGCAGGGACGCCTTCGAGTTCCAGATGCTCTACGGCGTACGGCGCGATCTGCAGGATAAGCTGGTGAAAGAGGGTTACAAGGTGCGCGTCTATGTGCCCTATGGCTCACAGTGGTATCCCTATCTTATGCGTAGGATGGCGGAGCGGCCCGCCAATCTGATCTTTGTGCTGAGCAATTCGTTCCGTTGATGGCGTGATCGCTCTGCAATGTCAACATCCCCATGTCACCGCCAGGCATGGGGATATTCGTTACTGCGAGCTATAACCAACAATCTCACCGTTTATGACGTTTATCTAAACGTATGATAGAATAGTGCTTAAACTTCCATAAAGTAGGTCAAAGGAACGATATGGCTACGACCCTCGCTGTCTCGGTCGGTGTTGCCGACATTCGTCGGGAGCCCGATCCTTCTGCTGAACTGGTGACGCAGGCTCTGATGAACATGCCCGCCGTTGCCGGGGAGGTCTCCGACGCGTGGACTTATGTAGCGCTTCCCGATTATAGTGGCTGGATTCATAGCGACGAACTCGCGGAACCTGTTGTGAAGGGCTTTTGCAAGGTGGGCGAGCACTGCGCCACTCCGCTCGATCTGGTGGCTGTGGTGAGGGAGACACACACGCCCCTCTATGTCGATGCGATGGGCGATGAGAAGCTGGATACGCTCTATCTCTCGACGGTTCTCCCCCTACTGGATACGACACGCCTGCAACGCCTGCAGGTGGCACTGCCCGGCGAGTGTGCTGGTTGGATTGCCCGCCAGGCTGTCAGCATACGTAGCCGCGAGAGTACGTACCCACGCGCGGAGGTCGCCGTGGTGACGGAGTGTGCGCGCGCCTTTCCAGGCGTGCCATACCTCTGGGGTGGCACGAGCTGGGAGGGGATTGATTGCAGTGGGTTTGTACAGGTCTGCTACCGCATGGGCGGCTACGATCTGCCACGCGACGCCGATCAGCAGCACGATGCGCTTCCCTGCTCGGTAGCACGCGAGGAGGTACAGGAGGGCGACCTGATCTTCTTCGGTGAGCGGCGTATCACACACGTCGCCCTGGCCCTCAATCGCAAGGAGTATATTCACGCGGAGGGCGTGCGCTACGAGCGGGTGCTGGTGAATAGCTTCGAGCCGGCGCACGAACACTATGATCAGCGGCTGGCCACGCTTGTGCGTGCTGTCAAACGGGTGGTGACATAAATGCAGAAGACTATCGAGATGGCCCTCACGTCGTTGGGTGGGCGTTGCGCGTGTATCGTGATGCAACTGTGTGAAACTGTGCCAAAGGAACTGGTCTTTCTCAATGCCGATCTGCGCTTCCCCGCCGCCAGCCTGGCGAAGCTGCCTATCCTCGTAGAGGTTGCGCGCCAGGTGGAGGCGGGGAAGCTCTCCTGGGTGACACGTTACAGGGTGACTGAGGAGGCCAGAGTGAACAGCGCTGGCGTACTGGCTGACCTTCTGCCGGACCTGCAGCCGACGCTGCACGACCTGGCCCATCTCATGATCACCATTAGCGACAACACCGCCGCCAATATGCTCCTGGACCTGGTTGGCATGCAGGCGGTGAATACGACGATGCTGCAACTGGGACTGTCCTCGACGTGGCTGGAGCGCCGCTTCATCGACTTCGAAGCGCGTAAGGCCGGGCGCGAAAACTGGACGACGGCGGCGGATATGGCCCTGTTGCTCTCCTACCTCTGCACCCAACTGCTGCCAGACAACGAACGCATGCTGCATATGCTCCTGCGCCAGAACGATCGCACCATTCTGTCCGCCTACTGGGGCGAAGATGTGCCCTTCGCGCACAAAACTGGCGGCCTGCCGGGGATCATCCATGACGCAGGCATCCTCTACCCACCGCATGCTCCCAGGGCGCCTTTCATCCTCGTCGCCTTGACCTCGAACGTGGCGGATGAGCCACTGGCGCGCTATACGCTGGCCCGCGTGGGAGAGGCGATCTATAGTAGCGTTATGCAACAGATCGCTGTCTGAGTAGGGGAGCAGCGCGCGTGGCGATTCTTGCGACTGCCCATAGTTCTCTGACCAGCTTCATTTCTTTGCTTGCTTCTGTCGCAACGCTGCCAAATGATCTACCATGAAACACCTCTATTTGTGTACTACAACGTGCACTCGCATTGCGTTTTTCATGCGAGGTTAGTATACTCTGATTGAGTATCATCGATCCATTCCTGACTATCTGATGGAAGGAGAAACGTGTGAGCCATGTGCGCCCATGAGCATATCAAATTCTGGCATGACGCCACCTTGAGTAATCTTGAACTGCTCCATGCGACCTATGTCACGCACACCTTTGCTCCCCATACACATGAAGTCTATGTGATAGGAGTCATTGAACAGGGTGCAGAGCAGTTTGCCTATCGTAGAAGTCAACACGTCGCGCCGGTCGGAAGTATAGTGTTTATCAATCCTGGAGAAATGCATACCGGCTCGTCCGCAGCTGAACACGGTTGGACCTATAGGGCGCTCTACCCATCGATTGAGCTCTTACAGCGTGCTGTCTCTGATCTCACTGGGAGGCCTCGCGATATCCCCTTCTTTGCTGAACCGGTGGTTCACGATCCTGAACTGATGACGGAAATCTCCCTCACCCATCGTGCTCTGGAACAACAAGCGTCAGCCCTCGAACGGGAATCGCGGCTCTTATGGACCCTCTCCCGCTCAATTTTGCGCTATGCCGACGATCATCCGCGCCCTCGTCGGTTCGCCAAAGAGCATCTGGGTATCCAGCGCGTCCGCTCCTATCTCGAGGAAAACTACGCCGAGAACCTCTCACTCGAA
>DAOTTD010000029.1:0-29339 GCA_034438015.1 Ktedonobacteraceae bacterium
ACATTGGGAAGGTCTGGAAAAATGATCATAGGATGTTTTTGAGTCCTCGAAAAACTACGCAAAAGTGAAAAAATGTTCAACTTTTCAGTATACCACATGGCTGATCAGCAGGGTTGCGTAAGATTCAAGTTTTCCTGCAGCGATATATTCTTGCTGTGGATAATGACGCACCATTATATTCTCCTTGTATAGGTATTTTGTTGCACGATTTCTTTTGGCATACCCTTCATGTTAACTTCTCCTTAACAATTTCGCTCATCATTTTTCTTTTCCTTTTTCCACCCTTTCATCCAATTTCAACTCTTATTATATCAAAACATTAGAATAAGGTATACGAATGTAGATTTTAGATATTTTTCTGGTACAATTAAGAGTGATAGCTGATTTTACGTTCAGACGTACAAGCTTACTTTTACGGCACAAGATAACTTTGTTTTTAGGTACGAGTTACCTGGTAATTTGAACAGACAACTTTGTACTACATTGTCATTAGCAAATCTTATACTGAGGCAGGAGAGTAAGCAAGTATGGCTATACCTCAGCAAAGACGACAAAGAAGAAAATACCCTCGAACAAAGGTTGTCTTCGCCATTTTAATTGTTCCGATTATAGTTGCTGTTAGCGTCTGGATACAATTGAGCCAAGGATCCTGGCCTGCAATTTTGTCCGTCGTTTTCGTCGGAGGCGCGCTGATAATCAGTCTTCTTCAATGGCTCTTCCCTATATCTCCCAACTCTACCGAATCTCATCCACTAGAGAGAGAAAACGCTTCATCATATATCACTTCAGGCATACAAGCGGATAGTGCCGCTAGCCGCCATTCCGCACCTATCACAACATCGCCTATCTTGACAGATGTATCAGATTCTAATGTGGCACAGAGGCCACATGCTGTTAAGGTCAAGTATAACCATATAGCGGCTCCTCCGGGAAATGTGTTTGAGCAGGTAGAGGTGCTGACAGAGATACAGAAATGTTTGATCGACAGAGATATTCGGGGGATATTTTTATGGGGTGGTCGTGGATGCGGAAAGAGCTTAATTGCAAAGAAAATTGCAGAAAGTTGCATGGTTGAGGATGGTCCTCTGGGAAAACGTTTCACTCATATCGTATGGTTGACGTTTCGTAAGGAAGAGTTGACTACTACTGGGATCGCAAAGCCATACAACTTTCATCAAAGCAAGCATGAAATATATGCTGAGATTTTGGAAGTACATGAGCAGCCATACCGAGGGAACAAAGATCCACTGAAAGGGATACAGGAAGTGCTCCGAAATGCACCCACCCTCGTTATTCTTGATAGCTTCGAATTTTTCCTGGAAGAAGAAAAGGAACTGGATAGCGATTTTGCGGCATTGCTAAGTGAGGTTGCGGTAGGAAGTTTTTTCTTACTCACCAGTTGGCGCGATTCACCAGAGATACGGCGCTATACCTACCGTGTCATAGAAGTAAGAGCTTTTGATGCAACAAAGGCGAAGGAATATTTCATCTATCTTTGTAAAGAAAAATCGATTTTGCTCTCTTCGAGGCAATGGAGTGAAGAGGTATATGAGGAAATTTTTAAAGCTACTGCTGGTATACCTCTAGCGCTAGAACTGGTCAGCAACTACATCCACAGCATTAGCGACATAAAGGCGGTCTTAGACGATATAAAACCAGGGTCTCATGACTTATGGGAATATATTTACGAGCGAGCACTGCAACAACTGAACAGGAATGAGCTGCGGCTACTTGTGATGATGATTCTCTTTAAATCACTCCTGGATAAGAGGAAACTACAAAGTGTGATAGGGTACGATAAGCAATCGTATGAGAAAGCGCTGACACAATTGCATCATTACGGTCTGTGGACCATGGTCAATGATAATTTTTATTTACATGATACACTGCGAGAGTATGTCATGAATCGTAAGAAGAACTCAACATTAATAACAGAGGTACAGCAAGATTTTATTGAATGGGCAGTCGGAATTGCCAAAGAGTATGAGGAGTGGGAAGTATATAGTGAGAAAGCCAATCTGTTTGCTGATGACTTGAACAATCTTATAGATGCACTCGAACTGCTGCTCGTAAAATATACTGTCAAAAAAGAGAACACACTTTGCGCTTTTGGTACAACGGTTGCTCACTATTTACACATCAGTGGGCGATGGCCAGAATCAGAGAAGTTTCTCAATGCCATTTTTGAGAAAATGTCAGGTGATGTAAACAAAATCAAAGTACAGATTTTGCTCGGTAGACATTATGCTCATCAAGAAGAGTTTGACGTGGCCAAAGAATATCTTGATCCTGCAATGAGAAAGGCAGAAGAGATTGGAGACGAGACATTACAGGCCGAAGTCTATTTACGTCTTGGGCAAACTTACCTTCGTAGAGATCCAGATCAAGCCTTAGAGTTCCTCGAAAAGGCACAGGATAAGGCCGCAAGGCGAAAAAATTATGACAGTCTGCGAACAAGGATCTCTGCCCTGAGCTATATGGCCGAAGTACAGCTACTAAAGGGTAAGAGTAATGAAGCGCTTGAACTTCTGGATAAGGCGGATAAAGATATGTCGGGACTTCAGTGGGATCGCGTGTTGGCGCATCACGCACGTTTGAAAGCAGATGCTTACCTGAGCATCAATGATAAAGTGAAGGCACGTAAATACTATAACGAATCAAAAAGCCTGTCAGAAAATGGGGCCGATGGCCGTCTGTTAGCCTGGAATTACCTCGGTTTAGCTGAACTGGATCGAAATCTGGATTATGCCAGGAAAGCGGTAGAACTATTTGAAACAGTAGGTCTCAAATCTCAGATCAAACGGGCGCAGGATATTATTGATGAACTCATAGATGCATAACTGGCTTATGAAGAGTATAATATCACTATGCTTAGTCCTCAAATGCCTCTGTGCGTGCAAGCGTCAGAAGGGTATTAGAACATATTTTTCATTCTGGACACTACCCATAACTCTGGCATGATTTCATACCAGGCTTAGACTTGGTTTTACTATATATGTTCAGTAGTGGAGCATCAGAGCAACTTTCCATATCTGTGAGTGAATATCATGGGTTTTATTCTCTTGACAAAGGGAAGTACGATAGATTATCCTTACTCCCATCTACTGACTGTGAAAAAGAGGTTGATCCATGACCGCGTTTAGTAATAGTGATGCGGCGCAACTTAAACTACATATTTTATCTGAGGGAATTTCCTTCGATGCTGCATTTTTAAAACAATTTGAGTATGATCACTCAAGTATGGAGAAACGGCGTGCCTACGATGATAGTGATGATCGGCATCTGGATAGGAAAAGTAGAATACCCCAGGAAGTGTATTTGAAGGATGTTGTGGTAGCAGTCAACTATAAGCCACGATCTCCCTGGCGCTTGATCTATCGTGATAAAGTTTATCGATTGGTAGGAAATAACGGGATTGATGTTGAGGCTACCTTTCCTCATCGCCCTCGTTTCTTTGAGCGTATTACACCGGGTGGTGTACGGTGTGATCGTGTCGCTAATCTCTATGGTGGATCATCACTTGCTTTCTTCACACCTGCAAATTGCTACTATTTCAATGATGGTCATGAGTGCAAATTTTGTTCATTGAAGCCAAATCGCAGTTCGCAGCAGCTATTTCTTAATACTATCAGTCCCACTCTTGCCGCTTCTGTGCTAGAGATTGCTTTGCAGACCGATGCTCACCTGCTGAAGCAAATTATGCTGGTGGGTGGTAACCTGTCTAATTACGATCAGGGTTTTCAACGCCATCTGAAGATTGCACAGGCGCTCGATGAGCAACAATCCTCGCTGCCTATTGAGCGTCGTTTGCAGACCCATATTGCGACTATGCCACCGCGAGATTTTGGCCTATTTGCATCTCTAGAAGATTTAAATGCGCGCATCAGTATGAATTTAGAAGTATTTGATGAGCATCTCTTTGAAGTTATCTGCCCTGGCAAGGCCAGCCTTTATGGACGACAACGCTTGCTAGACGCTCTGGAACATGCTGCTTCTATGGTGAGCGGTAAGCGCGTGCATTCTATCCTTATTGCCGGCCTTGAGCCGGTGCGCTCAACTATTGCTGGGATCAGATATCTCGCCAGTATCGGCGTGACTCCGATCGTCAATGTCTTCCATAACGACCATGGCAGCCACTACGAGGAACATTCCCGCCCTCCTTATGAGGATTTACTAGAAATTGCTTTTGCATTACAAGAGGTGTATAGGGAGTACGATCTGACGCCCTATTGGAAGGGCTGTGGTCGCAATGCACTGGATTTTGAAGCGCAGCAAGGGTGGTTTGTTTAGCGTAAGGAAGATGTATTTATGATAGTATCTACTCATATCGTCGAAGCTGTGCTCGATGTCTGGCCTGAAGTGATCGCGGCGTTAAATAGACCATGGGAAACGCCGATGTTGACGTCGCACAACATCCTGGTTCTTTTGCAGTCTTCTCCCCATTGGGCAGCAGTTATGCCGCTGCAGGTAACAGTGACCGGATCACCCGATCGACGTATTCTTTGTTTGATGGATGATGATCAGGTGGTGCTCTGCAGTTCACATGGTGGTCTAACAACGCACCCATTTGTTCGCGAACTGGTTGAGGAGCTTGATGTACACTTTGAGGCCCATTCCCTTGTTGCCGTTGGGGACTGTTTGTCTGCTTCCTTAAATGAGCGACTGCGATCTAGATTGAGACTTCCAACTGTTTTGTTAGTAAGTTTGTTTCACCCAGAAATGTATCCAGCCGCACGCCTTACTCTTGGCATTGCATATCTAGCATCCTATCTGCGACTCCACCATCTTGCCAACGTGGAGTTGATGGACTGTCAGTTGGGCATCAGTGTAGAGGATGTGTTGGCAAGTATGTGCTTATTACATCCAGATATTCTGGGTATCTCTGTCAATTTTGGTCAGTTTGATCTCATGCAACGCTTACTGGATGGCGTCTATAGTTCTAAAGCAACCGAAAAGCCGCCGACCGTAGTTCTTGGCAATATTCTCCCGGCAATGTGCTATCGCGAGATCCTGGAGGTGTATCCAGAGGTGGTGATTTGCCGCAAGGAGGGTGAGCTTACACTTGCTGACCTCGTCAGATACGGTCGTGATCGCTCGCATCTGGACCGGGTATCGGGTATCTACTATCGTGATAGGGAACAAGGAAAGATTGTTAGTACTCCTTCACGTTACCTTGCTATGGAACATTTGCCACTTCCTGCACTCGATACAGTCACCGAACTCTTTGCTCATGATGGTGTGATGACGGCGGAGTTTAGCCGTGGCTGTCAATACAATAAATGTAGCTTCTGCCCACGCACACATAAAGGTAGTATATGGAGGACATTGCCGGTCGCATCCATGATAGAGCAATGGGAGGTCTTCGCGCGCGTCTTTCAACACTTTCGGCGTACTCCCCACATCTTCCTGGCCGATGAGGATTTTATTGGTGTAGAGGATGGAGAAGCAACGATCCAGCGTATTACCGATTTTTTAGATGGCGTGCAGCAACGGGGTTTGCAGATAACGTTCGATGCTTCATGCCGTGCTGATCAGATCTTTCGCGAGAGCCGTGACTCACAATGGCATGTGCAGCGCGGAAAACTGTTCAAGCGTAGCATGGACGGTGGCCTGTCCCGTCTCTTTCTAGGCGTCGAGTCGGGAGCCTCGGCGCAACTCATACGCTACAATAAAGGGAGCACCGTGCAAGAGATGGTTTCAGCCATCCGTTATTTCAGCCTGCTAGGTGTGCAATTGCGCTTCGGCTTTATATTCTTTGACCCGCTGATGTCGGTTCAGGACCTTATCGAAAATATTGAGTTTCTGGGTAGAACCGATGTTGTGCTCCCGACTATGTATGATGCATCTGTGGAAGAGATTTTTGATACGGTGTCGCTCGCTCATGGTTCGCTGCTACCGCAGGCAGGCGGGCGACCTGTTTATGAGGATGTGTCGTATATGGTCTCTCCACTTGAGGTGCTGGCGAAAAGTAGATACCTGTTTGAGCTACAGCAGCAAGTGCCACAACTGATAAGCGAACGCTTAGATGTGTCCTTCGCCCGCTATCGCACGGCGTATGTAGTGCCGGAGATAGGGAGCATATGTATAGCCTGTCAGTACTGGGTGAATTACGGTTTTCCGATTGTATATGCGCTAAAAGGCTTACAGAAGGTCTCTGCAGGTGCGGAGAGAGAACTGCTACGGCAGGCTATTGCAGGACATCGCTATTTGGGATATGCGCTGATTCGCAGCCTGGCGCAGGTTTTTTCTCTGGTCAACGATACTATCATACGCGAATGGGAGCGACTACATGTCGGGATCAATGGACACGCGGAACTCTGCGCGATAGCGCGTGAAATGGTACAGGCTGGCTACGTGGATGATGGCATCATCCGTGTTCTGACCTGGTATGAAGTACAGTTACGATACTTGATGGAGAAGGTGAATGCGTCTAGCGCCTTGCTGTCGCCATCGAAGCGACAGATATGGCACGCCGCTTATAAAGACTGGATAGCCTCGTCACTGGTGGAGACGCAGGCGCTTAGAATGGCTTGAGTGAAAGAGAATGCTTGATCTTTGTGCAGTAGGCGACTTGAAATGGCTCATTATTCTGACGATGGCTCACCTCCCTGTACCAGGAGCGATGACCCCGGTTTTAGGTGTCGAACGGCTGCTGGGTAATGATGCGGCGATTGTGGCTTTACTTGCAGCGCGGCTGGGGATGCGCACGCGGCTGGTTCCGACCAATGCGATTACGCGCAGCGATGGTCAGCCACTAATCGACCTGTTACAGCGGGAAAAGGTCGATGTCTCTCTTATTGATGTTGAAGGCGTCGTTACTCCAACCACCTTCTTCCTCTCACCGCTCTCTTCAGATGAGCGCGCCTGGCTGGTGGAGGATTGTGCCTTTCATTATAATGCTGCGTTTGATGAGCTACCCGATTATAACTTTGCCTATCTTGACATCTATGAAGAACATAGTGAAAAGCGCCTCGCGCTTTTACAAAAGTGGTCTCAGGCAAAAGTGCGCTGCTTTGTTAATCTGAGTTCTTCGCATCATGCGGAGAAGGTACAGCAGCTCACGCACCTCTCATCTATCGATATTGTACAAATGAGAAGAGGTGGAAGCGTGGACGATGCCCTTGCCTGGGGTCGCTCTGCGCTGCAACTATGCAATGCAGGGGCGATCGTAATCACATTGGGCAGCGTCGGCGCTGTTCTGGTGGAGCGGCAAGACGAGTATTTCGTGGCGGCTGAGCCTATTCAACCTTTGAGAACGATAGGGGCGGGCGCAAGTTTTAGCGCGGGCTTCCTGGACGCGCTAAATGGAGGCGCAAACTATCGTGAAGCCACTGCGCTTGCCAGCAAATGCGCCGCCGCTTTTTGTACGTCTAGCAAGCATCCATTGGAGATATAAAGATATGGAGTTTATAGTGCCCTTAACACGGGCGGAGGAGGCTGGCAAGAAGCCAGTATACCTGGTCAGGGCTGCCGCAAGAATAGCCGTCGTAGCGCAGTGGGCCTATGAATCGAAGTGCCTCTTTGTGCGTCACCAGACAAAGGGACTCGAACTGCCCGGCGGTGCCATTGAGCCTGGCGAGGACCCGTTACAGGCAGGCCTGCGCGAACTCGGCGAGGAGGCTGGCGTATTTCTACCCGGCGACCAACACCTGACGCTCATCTCTCTGGTGCCGATCAAAGATCATCGCGGTGGGAGCTGGCTGGATATTATTTATGGGTCGCTAATAGCGCCTCAACAGGTTTTGACTCAGCAAGAAGCCGAGTTGCCCGTAAGCTGGCTTACTGCTGAAGAGATAGAGGGTCAGGTCGATAAAAAGCTCAGCAGTTATAGCGCCGCTCTGGCGCTTCTAAAGAAGTGACATATAATCCCGAAAAAGTTGGTAGTATTTTCCAAAGTTCCGCCCAGAATCACGCTAGTATTTCGACTTACCAATAGGGTAATCTTACTCTCAATGAGAGTGTGATCAGATTAAGCTTAGACAAGATCTCATCTACTTTCATAGAGAGGAATACTCCTGATGAATTTCAACGCACCCTCACTAATTCATTGGGGAATGGCAAATGCCTCGCCCAGGATAGTCTGGCAGGGCTGTGAGCCTGAGCAATTGATACTCGAACTCTATGCTCAGGAGAACGTTAGATCGAATGTTTCTTTGCGGCATCGTCTGATTCGTGAATTACATCATCTGCTGGATAGCCTTTTTGCACAGCATGCTCAAGAGATCCTGGTCGAAGTGCTCTCGCATGGATTTAGCGGTACCAGGGTTGTGAAGGCTCAACCTTTTTATGCGCAAGGCGCGGGACAGCAGCTAGTCGTCAAGATTGGCAATCTCCAGATAATCAAACAAGAGCATGAGAACTACCGTAAATATGTTCGTGATTTCATTGGGAGTGGGAGTGCAGTGGCCCTCGACTATCAGTGGACGGCTCATTTGGGCGCAATTTCCTACACCTTTTTGGGAACGGCGACGCATCAAATGCAGGAATTTGGCGTATTCTATCAGCAAGCCAGTCCCGGCCAGGTGAGGCACGTCCTGGATGTTTTATTCCGTCGGACCTGTGGTATGTGGTACGCAAACCAGACCTTGCAACTATTGAATTGGACGGAGGACTATCAACAGCAATGCGGCTACAGTGTAAAGCAGCTAGAACAGAAGATAGTGGAGCGTTTGGTACCAATATCGCAGCAAGAGAAATTGTGTTTCCAATCATTACAAAATTCGGCAAATCGTGAATTTATAAACCCTTTTGATGGATTAAAAGCAGTAAAGCCAGTGATACGACCAACGTATGTAGGGATAACACATGGTGATCTTAATCACCGCAATATATTGGTAGATGATACAGAACATCCCTGGTTGATTGATTTTCAGTGTACCAGACCAGGTCATATCTTACGCGATGTGACAATGCTTGATACGGTGGTTCGTCTGCAATTGTTGCGTCCAGAGCAAGCGACGTTAGAAGAACGTCTGGCGTTAGAAGAGGCAATCTGCAATATCAAACACTTTAATCAATTAGAGTCTTTGCGAACCAGTTATGCAACGCGCAATCCAGCACTTACAAAAACCTGGGAGACGGTCCTACATCTGCGCACATTGGCCCGCTGGATGATCGAGAAGAACCCGTTAGGAGATATAAGCGAATACTCTTTTGGTGTCCTCTATAGTACTATGAACTCTTTGGGCTTTACCTCTCTGGAAAAGGTGCAGTGTGAACATGCACTGCTTTCAGCAAGCCTCCTGGTTGATATGCCTGGATTAAGGAAATAAAGTGATTGTACATTCCCTCGTAGGATCCTACCCGCATTTTGCAGAGTCGCTTCCTGTAAATAATTGTGCTATAATAGAAGTAAGAGAAAGAGCGAACGCATCTCTCTTTCTTCCAACAGGAACAGCTTCGGTACTTCCCTGCTTCTGTGTTCTCCCAGTAAGGCCACTTCACATCCCCTCAGTCGATTTGACGAGGAGCCAGGGATACGACAACAGTCACCTAACATTCTCGAGACTGCACGAAACCCCTGACTTACCACACATAAACGAATGCATATATCCGCATCGTTACGTAAGGATGAGCAGGAACCATAGGCTTCCTGCACGAACAGAGCAGGAAATGGAGTCAATTCGATGAATACTCAGGTATACGGAACGGAACAGCAGGCATACTCTGCCGGGTTCCACATGGCCGAAAATTATGCGTTCAAGTCCGAGCGGGGACTGAGCAGGAAGATCGTTGAACAAATATCCGAAATGAAGGGTGAACCTGGCTGGATGCGAGAGTTCCGCCTCAAGAGCCTGACACTCTTCGAGAAACGCCCCATGCCAACATGGGGTGCGGACCTCTCGGGAATTGACTTCGACAACATCTACTACTATATCAAGCCAGTCGCACAGCAGGGGAAAACCTGGGACGACATCCCTTCAGAGATGAAGGATACCTTTGATCGCCTGGGTATTCCGCAGGCTGAGCAGAAGTATCTGGCGGGCGTGACGGCGCAGTATGAGAGTGAGGCTGTCTACCACAAGGTGCGCGAAGACCTTGAGAAGCTCGGTGTGATCTTCACTGACATGGATACGGCCCTGCGCGAGTATCCCGACATTATCAAAGAGCATTTCGGCACCGTTATTCCGCCGTCCGATAATAAATTCGCCTCGCTCAACAGCGCGGTGTGGAGTGGTGGTAGCTTTGTCTACATACCAGAGGGCGTGCGAGTGGAAATTCCCTTGCAAGCCTACTTTCGTATCAATGCCCAGAACATGGGTCAGTTCGAGCGCACCTTGATTATCGCCGCCCCTGGCTCCTATGTCCACTATGTTGAGGGCTGTACCGCTCCGACGTATGCCAGCGACAGCCTGCACAGCGCGGTCGTCGAGATCAAGGTCATGGAAGGTGCCCGCGTCCGCTACACGACGATCCAGAACTGGTCGAAGAACGTCTACAATCTCGTTACTAAGCGGGCAGCGGTTTATCGAGACGCAACGATGGAATGGGTCGATGGCAACCTCGGCTCGAAGGTGACGATGAAGTATCCCGCGGTTCTGCTGATGGAGCCGGGCGCGAGAGGGGATATCCTCTCCGTCGCGTTCGCCAGCGATGGGATGCATCTGGACGCTGGAGCGAAGGTCACGCACCTTGCTCCGCATACCACCTCCCAGATTCTCTCGAAGTCGGTCTCCAAGGGGACTGGTCGTGCCTCGTATCGTGGGCTGGTCCGCATCAACCGGGGGGCGCACCATACCAAATCCAGTGTTCGCTGTGATGCGCTTTTACTCGACGAGAACGCTCGCACCGATACCTATCCAACCATTCGCGTCGAAGAGAACCAGACCGAGGTTGGCCACGAGGCGACTGTCTCGCAGGTTGGTGGCGACCAGCTTTTCTACCTGATGAGCCGTGGCCTGGCTGAATCCGAGGCGTATTCGCTGATCGTGAACGGATTCATTGAGCCGATCACCAGGGAACTTCCCATGGAGTACGCGGTTGAACTGAATCGTCTGATCCAGTTGGAGATGTCTGGCAGCGTGGGCTAAACGTCTCTCTCTCATTCGATAAGTAGATACGTTGTTGTCATGACCATCACATACCGACAATCCAAACCAGGAAGTCGTGATCGAATGTTTCTTTGCGGCATCGTCTGGTTCGTGAATTACATCATCTGTTGGATAGTCTTTGACCTTTACCCCAGCGGGCTCCCCATATAGGGCTGCACGACCCGCAGTACGTCCTCGACCGAGAAGGGCTTGGGCATCGTGCTATTCACGTGTAGCGTCCTGGCCTGGGCGAGATTGTCCAGGGCGGAGATAAGGATGATGACGTGGCGCTTGCGTATATCTGGCTCCGCGTTCAACTGTTCACAGACATCGCGTCCATTCATGCCGGGCATCATCAGATCGAGAAAGACCAGGTAATCTTCCGTGCCGTGCAGCTTCTCAAGCGCCTCATGCCCATTCCTTGCTACTTCGATAGGGTATCCCTCCATCCCCAGGATATCCACCATCATATCGCGAATAATCGGGTCATCGTCAACGACCAGTATCTTCTTATAAGGCTTTGTGTTCACCCGTTTCCTGCTCTCCTGTTCCGATGGGGGGATCAATGCGCGGTAGGTAGAAGCTGAAGGTAGAACCTTCGTTGGGCACACTGCTCTCTAACCAGAGCTTGCCTCCCATTGCCTCTACATTCCGGCGGCTTATATACAATCCTAGTCCAGAGCCTCGCACGGGGGTGGTGAGCGAGCGTGGTGCGCGTACAAATTTCTCGAAGATCTTATGTTGGTCCGCAGGCTCAACGCCTTCCCCCTGGTCCTGCACCCGGATCAGCACAACAGGCGGGTCTCCCTGGTCCAGCAGCGCCGGGTCGAACTGGTCGTCGGACAATAGCTTCGCCGCTGGTTGCAGCGTCATCGCCTTTGCCGAGAGGTAGACGTGACTTTCGGACGAGGAGTATTTCACGGCGTTTTCAAGCAGGTTCGAGAGCACCTGGCGAAAACGCGTGGCGTCCCCGTTGATCCACAGGTCCGAGTTAACCGCGTAGGTAATTTTTTGTTCAACGTTGAATGTTAGCATGGTTGATGCTATCTCGACGGCTGAGAGCACGTGGACCGGCTCGATCTGCATATACAGCTTCTTGTCGACGGCTCCCATCTGCGCTGCTTCGGTCATTCTTGTGACGAGATTGGTGAGTTGCTCTGCGGCACCGGCAATCTTGGTGGCGAAGCGCAGTATCTGCGGCGCGGAGATGCGCGAGCTCTGCCGCCTCAACAGGCTGGAGTAGCCGCTGATTGCGCTGAGCGGCGTGCGCAGCTCGTGCGATGCGGTTACTAGAAACTCGTCTTTGAGCTTGCTCAGACGCTGTAGTTCGGCGTAAGCCTCCTCGCGCTGCTCGAAGAGCTGGGCGTTGCGGATGGCGCTGGTCGCCTGGGCGCAGATCGCCAGCAGCGATGCGATGTCCTTCGGACGGAAGAAGTGCGCCTCCTTCGGCGTGGGCACTCCCAGGATGCCGACCATATCGCCCTGATAGGACATGGGGATCATGAGCATGTGCTGGATCTGCGTCTCTTGCAGGAAGATGGCAAATGCCTCGCCGCCCTTCTGCGCGAGCTCTTCCAGTTGCGCAGAGTCGAGATAAAAGAAGCCCTCGCCCAGTCGCTGCCCTAGAATGGTGTCCGCGATGGGGAAACGCACCATGTTGATAAGCTCTTCATGCGCCTTCTGATTTTGATTTATCGCGATCGCTGGACGCTCGCTGCCATCGTCGGCCTGTCTGATGAATGTTGGGGCGTAGATGGCATGTGTGAACAGTTCGTCCTTTGCGGGAGTGAACTGGAAGAATACGCACATATCGACGTTGACCAGGACCGCTACGGATTTGACCAGGCTGTTGAGCAGTTCCGTGACATTGAGCCCGGAACCGATCGCCTGTAGCGCGCTATTGATGGCGGCCAATTGTGCCTCGCGCTGCTTGGCTTCTTGCAGGAGCTGACGGTCGCGCTCGTAGAGTTTGGCGTTTTCGATGCTCACGGTGACGATCTGCAGCATCGTCTCCAGCACCTGCACCTCTTCAGAATGGTAGGCATTTGTGCGCAGGCTTGTCAGGCTCAGCGTGCCTATCACGCGGTTGAACATTTTCATGGGAAGCAGCAAAAACGACTCGGTGTGCCGCTGATCTCCCCACGTCCCAGTCAGAAGTTCGAGGTAGTCGTCGGCCTTACGCATCTCCTGGGCGGGCGAGAAGTGGAGCGTGCGTTTCTCCTGCTGTGCTATCTGCCACCAGACGGGCCGCTCTTCCTTGCTCATAATATGCGGCTGCTCGGTAAGGGCCTCTACGCGCATGTTATTGTTTATGGCGAACACGTCGTAGATCTTTTCCAGGTCCCGGTCGTAGAGCGTAAATAGCATGGAGGAGACATCAACGACCTGTCCGACAAACTGGTAGATCTTTTCTACTAGATCGGTTAACTTGAGGGAACTTGGGAACGCTGTGCTGATCTCCTGCAAACGCTGCAGGTACTCGCTGGTGCGACGGTGCGACCGTTGCAACTGGTGGTTTTGCAGATAGAGCGCGATCTGCTCTACATATTGGAGCGCCTCGGCGCGCTGCTTCTGCTGAAATCCTGTTCCGGGCGTAATCTGGTACAGGATGATTACCCCTAATATGTTGGCCGTATATTGATGTCCTTGTAAGGTATCAGCAAGGGTCGATTCCTGAATTGGCACCGCAAGGTAGCTGGTGGGAGTGATGTCGGTGTATAGAGTGGGGATGCTGCGGAAGGGAGCGTGCAGGTATTCATCGTGGCGCATAATATACGCTTCACCCTTGAGCCAGGTGTAGCCGATCAGGTCCTGTCCGATCGGATAGGCGGTCCCGATGGCGAAGAGATCGCTCTGCTGAGGCAGAACGTCGTCCAGCGCCTCCAGGACTGGCGTGCTCTGGCGCGCGAATGGAGAGGGGATATCGTTCTCCAGGTGGATAGTCGGACGGCGTCTGGTCGATTTGAGCACGGCGGCAGACGTGGCCGCCATCGCCGCGCTGCGTAGGCGCACATGCGCCTGTACCCTTAGTTGTTCTATGCTCTCATCGAATAACGCGATGCATGCTCCCTGAGCAGCAAACTGCATCATCATCTGTCGAAGGAGATGCCTGAGTAATGACAATGGGTAGGGCTCATCGGGATATGCTTCAGGTCCTCCCCACGTTGAGGTCGACATGCACGGCTCCTCATTTTTTTAGCGGCAGCACCAGGAAAGCCTGGATATAATTGTCGGGCTGATAGCGGACACTAACACAACAGCCCGCTATTGTTAGCATAGCACACATTCTTTTTATATTCAACGTAGATTTGTCGTATATTTGCAGTACTATACACAATGAGCGGCAAAAGAGATATGCAATATAGCTCAATTTGTAACTCTTCAGATCTTCCTTCCCTGACTCTTCGTGGCTCCGCGCGCTCTGCGGCTCGCACGAGTCTGGTATGGGCGGCGAAGCGCCTGAGGCGCGAGGAGTCCTGAAGAGTTACCTCAATTTTATTGACATTTTAATATAGGTAATGTTACCGTCAGATGTACGAAACTGTTATCAATGTAGTTCTGCTCATCTATAGCTGCTCAAGGTGTTGCATCTATACAATGCTCTTAATATACAAGGAAGCGCTATTTAGAAAAGGATTGTGGAGGAAGAAGAAATGTCAGACGATACAAAAGAGATAGAGATAAGCGATCTACCGGGCGCTGAAGACAGCATCTTGCCTGTAAAGCGGATATCATTAAAACCTCGCTATTCTCCCCACCAGAGGCGCAAGCAGGTAGCTATCACAACGGGCGTTGTACTGGTGGCCCTCCTGGCGCTGCTGGGAAGCTGGCCGCCGATACAGCAGTTAATTGTCGCGCGAATCCCTGGCCTATCAAATACATCGACCGCTCTCTCATCGGACTACTTTTACTTTCAAACCCTTCCCTCCTGGGGAACGTTCTTTTTCGATGGCAAGCCGCTCTCTCGCATGCCCGCGCTCAACGATGATCCTCCCGTCAGGTTGCCGGCTGGCAAGCATGTATTGGAGTGGCGTGCGACGCCATTCCAGTCGATGAGTTGTACCCTCCTGGTGCCGTCCGATCCAGAAAGGCAGACCTGCGATGTTCGCTTTAGCGGCTCGAATGCGTATGTCCCCAGCGCCTCCCTCGTTTCGTTTCCGCAGACGCTCTCGCTCAATCAGCTCTCCCCTTCACAGCGAGGAGCTCTGGTCAAGGCGGCGCAGGGTCTCCTTGATACGCTGCAATCCTCGACCACTGTGCAGCCTGGCGAATTCTATACATACAACCAGAGCATTCAACCTCGCCAGGCGACAAAGCCACTCACCGCGCGGGTGCGCTTTTTACTGGATATCGATACTGCGCGGCCCGCGCGGTGTGATGGCCTGCGTTTTGGGCCCGCGTGCTCCTTTGCCGGAAACGACTGCCGGAACTTCTGTACCCTGCCCTGGCCTCAATCGGGTGACGTGACCAGCGAGGGGTGGCACGCCGCCGCTATCGTTCGCCCGACCTGGATCTACGCCGCTGCCGATGGGCATGTCATAGCGCCTCCCCAGGGAGTGGATACCAGTGGAGATCAGCAATTCATAATGCTGCATATAACCTGGCAGGCTGGTCAGTGGCACGTCACGTTTCATCCGCAGGGAGCCAGCTCTTTCGATGATCCCAACTGCATCTCAACTATGGGCAGCATTATGACAAAGCCATCCTATAATTCCACTGCGCAGCAGCGCATCGTCTGGACCTTCTCCTCGATCTCCAATCGATCTTCTGGCTGTCTGGCAACGGCGATGCTGCATGATGGAGATAATCTGCAAACAGCGCCGGTACAGATGCCCGCCGCCTATATCCTGCAGCGCTTCGGCGTCCTTATGGCGGTGAATGATACCGCGCATCGTCTCTGGCCGAACCTGCCGCTGGCCGATGACTACGCTCGCAGTGTCGCGCAGGATATTACGCGGAATGCGGCGTTTGTTTCCTGAAGCTAAAGAAGGGGAGAAAATATTCTGTGTTGATTTGACATCGCCCTTTCTCTAGAGCTATCATGATAGTCACAAACTATGCCTGTAAAAGAGTAACGAGCAGGCCACCTACGTTTGTGACATTATGAGGAGCAACCACATGTCAGAATCCACAGCTAACGGTACTGTGTTTTATACCCATCGCCTCAATAACGGCTTGCAGATTGTTGGTCAGCCGATGCCCGACTTTGAATCGGTGGCCGTGTCGTATTATGTACACACTGGCTCGCGCGACGAGAAGGACCCCTCGATCGCTGGCGTCTCTCATTTCCTGGAGCATATGGTCTTTAAGGGTACAAAGTCGCTTGATTGGCAGGAGATCACCCTGGCTTTCAACAAGATCGGTGCCGAACTGAATGCCTTTACTTCCCACGAGTCCACCGTCTATTACGCGCGCGTGCTGGGTGAGTACCTGGATCGTGCCGTGGAACTGCTCAGCGATATGATGTATCCGCGCCTCGCCGAGAGCGACTTCGAGACGGAGAAGGAAGTTATCGTAAACGAGATTGCACGCTCCGAGGACCAGCCCTATAACATCACCTATCGCCGTATGATGCAGACCTATTTCGGCGATCATCCGCTTGGACACGATGTCCTGGGTTCGCGCGAGAGCATTCGCAGCATGCATGTCGAGCAGATGCGTGAGTACTGGCGCCGCCGCTATGCCGCCAACAACCTGATTCTTTCGGTGGCCGGCAACTTTGATTGGAACCACATCATAGACCTGGCCGAGCAGCATGCCAATAACTGGCGCACCGGCGATAGTGGGCGCGACGTATCGCACTATGAGCCCGCCCATGCGATAAACAACGTGATGGTCGATAAGAAGCTCAAGCAGGAGATTATGATCATCGCCATGCCAACAGTCGATGTCAAAGATCCCGACTACTACGCCGATGTGCTCGGCGGCAGTATCCTGGGCGATACCGATGGTTCGCGCCTCTACTGGAACATCCATCAGCGTGGCCTCGCCGAGTCCGCGAGCGCCGGTGTCTGGTCCATGGAGGGAACAGGCATCATGCTGATGGAGGCGAACTCGACGCCGGAAGAAGCTCCCCGCGTGCTGAAGTTGCTCCGCTCCGAACTCGACAGTCTGCTGAATGAGGGTATATTCGAGGATGAACTGCGCCGCGCCAAAGATAAATGGATCAGCGGCATCGTACTCAGCAGCGAATCGACCTTCGCGCGTATGCGCTCGCTGGCAAACGACTGGGTGACAGAGGGTCGCCTGGTGAGCGTCGAAGAAGAGATTGAGCGCGTGGAGAAGGTAACGAAAGAGGACGTGATGCGCGCGCTTCACCGCTTCCCCATGCGCGATAAGCAGGTGCTCACCGCACTCGGTCCCCTGAGCGAAGAGGAACTGTTGGCGTAAGAAAAGTAATACCCGTGCCTCTCCAGATCGCTTCGCTGCCCGGAGCGATCTGGAGAGGCTCATGTATTTTTGCCGACGTGCCGCGACGTACAGAGAGCATCAGAAATATCCTGCTAATTTTAATACAATTTCTACTTGACGCGCCGCGAAAAAGGACATATAACAAACGATAAGGTAAAATGTGTTTATGTGTGAGGAAGCCGCATGAAAAAGCACAATAGCATGTTGAAGTCTGCCCGTGTACAGAAAAGTTGGACGCCGGAATTCGTCAGTGAAAAAGTGGGCGTGAGTCTCAATACCTATAATCGCTGGGAGACTGGCAGCCAGTTGCCGCGCCATGCCTCTCTCGATGCGCTCTGCAAAGTCTTCGAGATGTCGCCAGAAGAACTGGGCTTTGCTGAACTTCCCTATGGTAGGAGAAACATTGCACACCTGCTGGCAGACCAGGAGGCGACCCCTTCTCCTGGTCTAAATACTTCAGAGCAGCCTGCGCAATCGGAGGCCCTGGCGCTCTGGTCGTTAGGCATTACTTCGTGCTGGCAGTTGTATATGATCGGAGGCCAGGCCGAGCTAGAGCGCCTGCTTCCCTCCTATTTGACGAATCTGAGCAGGCCGACGCTCTATCCTAATCCCGAACAGAGGGTCGCCGCCCGCCTGACCGCCCAGGCCTACCAACTTATCGCCCTGCTCGAACTGCAGCGTGGCGATTTCGTAACCGCGCAAAAGGATGCCACGCAGGCCCTGGTATACAGCCAGCTCTCGAAGGATTGGAACCTCTATATCGCGTCGCAGATACGCCTGGCCTCAATTTTCACCGCCCGCAAGCGCATCGGCTCAGCTCTGAATGCCTACAACGATGCGCTGCGCCGCGTCACGGAGACCAGCGACGATATCTCCCCTATCCTGCATAGCTGGATATTCGCGGGCCTCGCCGAGATCCAGGCGACGATGGGCCGGGAGAAGGAGGCGCTGCAATTCCTGCAACTGGCCTTCGCGGTCTTCCCCGAGCAGCCCGAAGACGATCCCTGCTTCGCCTATGCGCGCTGCGATCGCTCCATGCTCTACCTGTACGAGGGGCTGGTCTTCCTGCGCATCGGTCAGCCCCGCTTAGCGTGGAACGCCTTTGCCCAGGTAGATGAGCTTGCGCCGCCCGAACGTATCCGCGCCGAGTTCCTGCAACAAAAAGCCTACACATCCTGCGTCCTCGGCAACATGACCCAGAGCTGCATCTACCTGGAGGCCGCCGCCAGGGCCGCGCAGGAAATCGAGAGCGATCTCGCCTTCAGCGAGGTCTACGCCCTCTACGAGCACATGCTTGCTCTCTGGGGACAGGAGCCGCGCGTCAAAGCCCTCTCTCGCCTCTTCCAGAAATAGACATCGACGGAAGTTGCCGAGAGCCGCAAATAGTCCTGATTACTCATTACCCTATTGCATCGCGCCACGAAATGCGCTACAATAGCAACGGTCAAGCGCGATGGGTGTATAACTTATCAAGCGAGTTGGCGTAGCTCAGCTGGCAGAGCAAGCGCGATTTGTTATAATGTACCAGGTTTGAGGGCGTAGCTCAGTGGTAGAGCGAGGACCTTTTAAGTCCGAGGTCGAGGGTTCGATCCCCTCCGCCCTCACTCATATTACAGTTCATAATCTTTTGCCCAGCGCACATTTTTCCCCTGGTTGTTCTTAGTTGGTACGAGGCGCAAATTCATCTGTGATACACCGGCATGTGCAACAGGTATCAGATATACTTCTCTGTTTTCAGGACAGTACACGGCGAAGTAATCAATCTGGTCTTTGTAATTCTTACTACCATGAGTAGTCCTTCCCGCGCGTGTATGGTAGTAAAGGCTTGCCGGTGCAAATTGGATATACTCGCCGTTTGATCTCCCTGTCTTACACTGTATTCGCCAGAACCGTCCATCAGCGTCTTCAATTACAAGGTCGTAACGTAGATTATCACCAAAGGGCTTCAACACGTCGTAACCAGCTTCTGAAAGTTTTGCGATAATATTAGCCTCACTACGTTCTCTGATGGAGGCGATTACGGAGCGGAAGCGTGGGCAAAAATGGGCGCAATCTCCTCCCACTCAATACTGGTCTGGCGCCCATTGTCGAATTCCTCCATGAGCCAGGTATATGTTTTTTGTAGACGGGGATCATCTTTGGGGAGGTCGAGACCAGTATGCTGGCGGATAAGGAAGATCAGGCCGCCAAGTCCGCTGTCTTTGGTGAGTGATACCTCAAACGGCCTGCCAAGGAGTTGAGGGACGTTGAAAGGGGCATACATCCACCAGAATTTGTTGAGTCCATCGGCATGGATTCCCGCTCGCGTGCGGTGTGCGTCACGTCCATAGAGCGGGTACTTCGAGGCGATCGGCTCCTCCATCGCGGCGTAGAGGTCCACAAGCTCGTTCAGGGCTGTGAAATCGGGCTGTTCTTCGCAGAAGTAGCCCATCCCGATAAGATGCATCAGTATGGCTTCGAGAGGGGCGTTGCCCGTTCGTTCCCCTTTGCCGAGGGCTGTGCCGTTGATGACGCCACACCCCGAGCGTACCGCTGCCAGGCAGTTAGCAACGACAAGCCCCATATCATTGTGCGGGTGGAACTCTAAGTCAGCGGATTGGAGACCCAGCTTGCGTATCTCCTGGAAAATACGAGGAATGCTGCGTGGTAATGCGACGTCATCAAATGGTAGTCCAAGCCCCATCGTATCACAGATGCGAAATTTTGGACGTAGTTCAGGGCCATAAGTCGCACTTATCTCCTGGACATTCTCAATAAAAGGGAGCAGGAAGTCCATTGGAGCGCGAGTGGCATCTTCAAGATGGAGTCTGGGACGAATTCCTGCATCTAACGTCATCTTCAATGCTTCCAGGTAGATCTGCGCAGCCTGATTTCTGCCCCCTGGCTTGAACTTGTGGAACGTATGGTAATCCGAGGCAGAGGCTAGCATTCCTGTCTCACGGATACCAAGAGTACGGATGAGAGCGACATCTTTGGAGGTTGCGCGAATCCAGGTGGTTGGCTCAATTGGTGACCCTCCCCGATAACGCTCCAGGACTCCTTCAAGAGCTGCTCGATCTGAGGGTCTATAGACAAAAGATTCTGCCTGCCTGATGGCTCCAGAGTTGGCGGTGAAACGGCAGAGAATATCGTATATTTTGAGACTTTGTTCACTTGAAAGCGGAAGCCCTCCTTGCTGACCATCGCGGTGTGTTGTCTCAGTAGTCCATGCCGCGCCGGGCAATGTGGTGGTGCGCTCCGTCCAGTTATAGGCAGGGAAAGCATCGCGTGGAAAAGTATTGAGAAAGTATTCTGGCTCAGTAGGCTCAGGAATCATGTACATGCTCTGTCTCCTCATCAGATAAGATATACCTGTTTAATGGAGAGCGCCTCTGCTCTAGATAGTGCCTTCTCGACACTTATATCATTTGTACTCGCTAGCTCGTCAAATGTCAATGTACATTGATACTACTAAATTCAGGTTGGTCTGGGAAAGCGCCTGGAAATCGGCGTAATGGTCAGGAGAAATAGAAACCCTCTTTTCTTATTTGCGCCCAGCAAATTCAGGAGAAATCTCAAGGGAAAATTGGAAAAATTTCTTACCATGAGTCTTGTTAGTTCATCGGTAACGTGATACACTACTGGCATTAGTCACGACCTGAAGCGGTTACAGTACCCCGCGATGAGTTAAGATGAACCGCGTCGGATAACCATGACAGGAGGCGGTGCCTTCTCTGGATGCGCACCGGTACGATTTGGCAAAGCGAATACTTGTTGTAGATGATAGGAACGAACTCCTTCACCTGATGCGCAGGGTGCTGGAAGATGAGCAATACCAGGTCTCTATCCTACAGGAGGGTAGAGACGCTTTCACGTACGTTAAAAGCTTACTACCAGATCTGCTCATTCTCGATCTGAAGCTGGGCAACATATCTGGGCAGGATGTACTCAAACAGTTGAAGAACGATTCCGTGACGGTTGATATTCCTGTGATTGTCTATACCGCAGCCGTGCTTGAGGCTGACGAGGTGTCCAGCTTGATCGAGGGAAACCCTCAGCGCTACCAAAGCGTATACCTGCTCCGCAAACCCTTTGAGCTGAACTCCTTACTGGATAAGGTCGAGGAACTGCTGGACAAATCTGGACGCTGAAGAGCCTGGAGATATTCATTATTCCGACCGGAGAGCGTTCCGGCCATTTGTATTGTAATCTGTCTTACAGACTATTTGTACGAAGAAGGGAGACAAGACATGAAATTCATCTGGGGTCTACTGCTGGGACTGGGTCTTGGCGTGGTTATCGGTCTGCTTGTTGCTCCGCAGACGGGCGAGGATACTCTCGCTCTGCTGCGCGAACAGGGTGTGCAACTGCGCTCGGGCAGCCTGAACGATCAGATACGCGCACGCGCGAACGATGCTCTGACTCAGGGTCGTGAGCTATACTCACGCACGAAAGATGATCTGACCGAGCGCTACACTAAGGCAAAATCAGGCAACCTGTAGAGAGTCTGGTTATTTACGTATCTGTAACGCAAATATGGACCTGGAGAATCTATAAGTAGGGATGGGGCTTGCCCCCATCCGATTCTCCCGGGAATACAGCTCCCTTGCCTGATCGCGCTTCCCTGGCCGGACGGGGGCAAGCCCCATCCCTACTGAAGAGATATATCTACCTGTCGTACTGTTTGACTAACTTTTCCACTAAGTTCGCGATTTCGTGCCAGATGTAATGTTGATAATCAAGCATCCTGGCCTGGTTGAGGTCGAAATCTCTGCTCGATGCGTCTTTCTTTGCGTGCTCTTCGAACTGCTTCGAGAGCGTTAGCGTCTTCTCGCCGCGTCCGTGCAGGTAGGTTGTTAACTCCCGCAGGTCGCTTAAGAGCGCGTCCAGTTTCTCTTCACTGCCGGGCATCGTCTTTATCCTTTAGCGTTGCTTGTTTTGTGGCGGAGGATCGATCTGTAGGGCGTCTGCGAAACGATTGAAGAAGTTGAACAGACCAATGACGGTGGTGATCTCCACCAGTTCACCGTCGTCAAAGTGTGCTTGCAGTTCGTCCCACAGATTCTCGTCTACGTCGCGCGCGCTCGTCGTTACTATCTCTGCGTAGCGCAGCGCCGCCAGCTCGCGAGCCGTGAACATGTCATGATGCTCGTCGATGTGGTACATTGCGTCAAGCGTCTCCGCGCTTACTCCCATCTGCCCTGCCAGGGCAGTATGCGCCGCCATTCAGTAGTAACAGTAATTGACCTGCGAGACACGGATCGCCAGCAATTCTTTGAGCTTTGCGTCGACGGTCCCCGTGCGCATGGCGGCATCCAACAACTGCATCGCGTTCTGCATGATGCCAGGACGGTGCGCCATCACTCTGAACAACGTAGACGTTGTGCCGTCGCTCGCGCCCGCTGTCTGAGGTATCTGAGCGGCGTCATCTGGCGGTATACGTGGCATACATCAATCCCCCCCTTTCCAACGAAATGAATAGCTTCTGCCTCCTATTCTAGTGGAGTTCGCCCTGATACGCAAGGCACCCAACATAGTGGAGGGATAGGAATATGATAAATCCGGACGCGCTAGAAGCTGGTCCCTACGACAATAGATACAATCTGGCGCATGTTCCCTTTCACAATCTATCAATCACATATATAATCGTAGGGACCAGCTTCAGCGCGTCCGGATTTATCATATTCCTACCCGTTTGACACTGCTCTCAGCTTCTGGTTACAATGAATGTGCGAGAATTAAAGGAGCATCCACTGAAGTTATGTTGAGTGAACAGGAAGCGGCTATTACCGCGTCTACCCGCGTTGGCATTATTGGCGGCGGCCAACTCGGACTTATGACGGCTGAGGCCGCCCGTGCTATGAACTATGCCGGCGTGACTGTGCTCGATCCTACGCCGCAGAGTCCCGCGTCGATCGTGGCGGAGCAGGTTGTCGGCAGCTTGAAAGATCCACTGGCGCTGCGCCAGCTTGCCGCGCGCTCAGATATCCTGACGTACGAGATAGAGCATATTAATACCGACGCCCTACTGGCCTTGCAGGCGGAAGGCGCGCGGATATATCCCTCTCCTGATCTGCTGGCTATCATCCAGAATAAATATCAGCAGAAGGAGTTCCTGGCGCAGCACGCCATTCCGGTTGCGCCTTTTACGGCGGTCGCTTCGGAGGCGGATATCGAGCAGGCCGCGCAGTTGTGGGACTATCCGCTGATGCTGAAGGCGAAGAGGGATGCCTACGATGGACGCGGCAATATACGCATCGATGAGCAGGAGGAGATCGCGTCGGCTATGGCAAGGTTAAGCGGTCGCGAGCTGTATATTGAGAAGTGCCTGGATCTGGATAAAGAGCTTGGCCTGATGATCGCTCGCAACGAGCGCGGCGAGATTATGACGTATCCGGTGGTTCAGATGGTACACGCGCGCAATATCTGCCAGGTTGTGCTTGCTCCGGCTCCGATAGAGCGCTTGTTGCAGGACGAGGCGCAGGAGATCGCCCGCCGCACGATCGACTTTCTGCAGGGTGTAGGTATCTTCGGCTGCGAGTTCTTTCTGGATACGAGCGGGAAGGTCTGGCTCAATGAGATCGCTCCCCGACCGCATAACCTCGGTCACTACACGATCGAGGCGTGTAAGACCTCGCAGTTCACCCAGCACCTGCGCGCTATCACAAATCTACCGCTGGCACCAACGGATATGCTCTACCAGGCTGCTGCGATGATCAATATTCTCGGCGATCGCGATGGTCCTGCCGATCCGTACTGGCTCGACGACTATGACCCCGATCAGGTATTCGTGCATATCTACGGTAAGCGCGAGGCCAGGGTCGATCGCAAGATGGGCCATATCACGGTCGTCGGCGACGATCTCGCCCAGGTCTACGAACACGCACAGGAGGTGAGAGCGGCGCTCTCGATTTGACATTATGTCACAGGATGAAGCTATACTCCGTACGACACTTGATGCAGAGACCGGCGTCCTCATCTCTCCCGAAGGCGTCGGCCCGGCGGCGCAGGGATCTCCCCGCGTGCTGGTGACGATGGGGAGCGACTCCGATCTGTCTCTGATGATGAGAACGATCAATACGCTCAGATTCGAGTTCGGCATTCCGTGCCTGGTGCAGATCAATTCCGTGCATCGCGATCTGCGCTCGGTCGTTCGCCATATCGAGAACCTGCCGGAGTCTGTGCAGGTCATTATCGCCTGTGCGGGTGGCGCCGCCCACTTGCCCGGCAATATCGCCGATCTGCGCGCCGATCTGCCCGTGATCGGGGTACCGCGGGACCTGGGCGCTCTGAAAGGCGTTGACGCGCTCCTCTCGATGGTCCAGATGCCCGAGGGCGCTCCCGTCGCCGTGATGGCGATCGGCGAGGCGGGCGCCGTCAATGCCGCGATTCATGCCGCGAAAGAACTGGCGATCGCTGATCCCGCTATCAAAGATCGCTTGCAGACCTATGCTGAGAAGCGCAAAGCGCGTGTGCAGCGGCAAAATGAGACGTTGGCGGCGAAACTGGAGTAGGGGCGCGATTTATAAGCCCATGCGGCGCGGGCTTATAAATCGCGCGCGGGCTTATAAATCGCGCCCCTACATTTACATCGCGCCCCTACTCGACGCCCGCGTATAACTCTGATATAATGAAGACGCACTGTTGTAGAACATAGTTTCAGGTTGGAGTGAGCTATGAAGGAGCGCCTCGTTTCGCCCCAGTTGAGCGAAGAGGAACAGATTATCGAGGGTAGCCTGCGCCCTCGTCGCCTGGCAGAATATATCGGTCAAGAGAAGATCAAAGAGAACCTCAGTATCCTGTTGGAGGCCGCCCGTCACCGTAACGAGTCGGTCGATCACGTTCTGTTGTATGGACCTCCCGGCCTGGGCAAGACGACGCTCTGCAATATTATCGCCGTCGAGATGGGCGTCAGTTTGAAGACGACGTCGGGGCCTGCAATTGAGCACGCCGGCGACCTGGCCTCGATCCTGACGGGCTTGCAGCCGGGCGAGGTCCTCTTTATCGACGAGATCCACCGCCTCGCACGCGCAGTTGAAGAGCGCCTCTATTCCGCGATGGAGGATTTCGCCCTCGATGTGATGATCGGCAAGGGACCGGGCGCGAGGTCGCTGCGTCTCTCGCTTCCGCCTTTCACGGTTGTTGGCGCTACCACGCGCGTGGGCTCGCTCACGGCTCCCCTGCGCGACCGCTTCGGCGCTATCTACCGCATGGAGTATTATGACACGCAGGCGCTCAAAGAAATCCTGATCCGCTCGGCCCGCATTTTGAAGGTGCCTGCGGAGGAGGAGGGCATCGAGGAGATCTCCAGCCGCGCCCGTGGGACGCCGCGTATCGTCAATCGCCTGCTGAAGCGCGTGCGCGACTACGCGCAGGTCAGGGCGCAGGGCGTGATCACCAGAGACGTGGCAAAGGCGGCCCTCGATGCGATGGAGGTCGATGAGATCGGCCTCGATCAGACCGACCGCAATATGCTGCTGACGATCATCCAGAAGTTCAATGGCGGTCCCGTGGGCCTTGATACGCTGGCCGCCAGCACCAGCGAGGATACGGAGACGATTGAGGACGTGTACGAGCCCTATCTTCTGCAACTGGGTTTCATCGCGCGCACGCCACGCGGGCGCATCGCGATGCGTGCAGCATATCAGCACCTGGGTCTGACTCCTCCGGGTGAAGAAGGTGGGAGCCTGTGGTCGACAACGCCTTAAAGATCAGCGATTTCGATTATAACCTGCCACCGGAACTGATCGCGCAGACGCCGCTTGAGCCGCGCGATGCATCGCGCCTGCTCGTGGTGCAGCGTTCGTCCGGCGCTCTGCTCCACCGGCATTTTCGCGACATCGGCGACTTTCTGCGTCCCGGAGATCTGCTCATTGCCAACCAGAGCCGCGTTATCCCGGCGCGCCTGCTCGGTCGCCGCGCGGGGACGGGCGGCGCGGTCGAGGTGCTCCTGCTCTTCGAACGCTCGGACCTTGGCCGCGATTATTGGGAGACCCTGGTCCGCCCCGGTCGCAGATTGCGCGAGGGCGCACGTATCGTCTTCGGCGAAGGTGCGCTGTATGCCGAGGTGTTACGGCGCACCGATGCCGGTGGGCGCGTTGTGCATTTCACCGCGCCGGGTCAGAGTACAGACGGTAGCAGCAATCCTTACAACGTGCTGACTGTACGCCAGCTCATCGACGACCTGGGGCGCATGCCGCTTCCTCCTTACATTCACGAGACTCTGCACGATCCGGAGCGCTACCAGACCGTCTACGCGCGCATCAGTGGTTCAGCCGCAGCGCCAACAGCCGGCCTGCATTTCACTCCCCGCCTGCTGGCGCAACTGATCCAGCAGGGCGTTCGTGTCGGTTTCGTCACGCTGCACGTGGGCCTGGACACCTTCCGACCCGTGGAGGTCGAGGAGGTGAGCGACCACAAGATGCATAGCGAAGAGATCGAGCTGGACGCGCCGACCGCCGCACTGATTAACGAGACCCGTCGCGCTGGTGGTCGCGTCATCGCCGTCGGTACCACCTCCGTACGCGTGCTGGAGAGCGTCGCGAGCCTGCACGATGGGCGCGTCGAGCCGTACTACGGCCACACACGCCTCTTCATCACGCCCGGCTACCGGTTCAAAGTGGTGGACGCTATGATCACCAATTTTCACCTGCCGCGCTCCACCCTGCTCCTGCTAGTCAGTGCCTTCATGGGCAAGTCGTTGATGGAAGAAGCCTATCAAGAGGCCATTCGCGAGCGCTACCGCTTCTTCAGCTTCGGCGACGCCATGTTGCTCCTTTAGAGAAGGCTCCTCGTCTCATTGCTCGCCAATAATGGCCTCCGCTTCGATCTCCACTAGCATCTCGGGCGAGATCAGGCGGCTCACCTGTACCATCGTCGCGGCGGGGCGGATAGCGCGAAAGAACTCGCCGTGCGCCCTGCCGATCTGCTCCCAATCCTCGATATTGATCACGAACATGCGTGTGCGCACGACATCTCGCATGCTGGCTCCCGCCCTATTCAACGCCTGTTCGATATTCTTGAGCACCTGTACCGCCTGTGCATAGGGATCGCCAGCCCCGACCACATCTCCATGCTCGTCGGTGGCCGTCGTGCCCGCCACGTGAACCGTATTGCCAACGCGCACCGCCCGTGAGTAACCCACGATCGGCTCCCATAACGTCCCTGTTGAGATGTTCTGTCGCTCCATAGTAGTTGCCTCCTTGTTAGAATTTGAATTATAAAGAACGATCTATTCCAAATGAGCAGTTTGTGCCTGTATTATCAACTCTGGAGAGGTTCTTTTATTACCTTTCCTTTATACAGCATTTGAGATGACATCAAATATATGATACACTGTGTCATTGTCAATATAGCTGGGTTAATTGCATAAACGTTTATTAATTTAGGGAAGGCTAAAAGTCGTATGATTTTACATGAGTCCAATTATTCCGTAATTAGTGGCATAAAGCTATTTCGTCCAAGCGTGTTTTGCGAGAAAAGAATGCGTTCTAAGTTAGAAAAACACCTAAGAGAAAGGTATTCACAAGGAAGGTATGAAGATAAGAACGATATAAGTGCGATACTCCGCTATCAGTTTGACTTCATTGATAAATTGTTGAATGACCTTGCACCTCAAGTTTCTTCAATCGATAATCTTGCTTCTCTTCTTTATCAATATGATGAAGCCTCTAAAATAGAGATGGATTTGAGTAGAAGTGGCAAGCTTTCTGACACAGAAAAAATAGTCTGGACCAAATTGGGACCAATCTTTCGTAGAGCTATTAAATATATGGCAGAGATTATGGTTCAGAACTTACCAGAAAAAAGACAAATTTATGATACCAATGATTTGTCAAAAATAGAAGAATTTTGGGTATGTGCTGAAAATTTAGCACAGCTTTATCAACTTTGTGATCAGAGTTACTATCTCTTTCCAGAAGATACCGTACTCGAAATCCTCCCACCAAATCATAATCCATATATTACGACGAGTATTGGCACTTCTCAACTTAAAGTTCTTGATATACAGAAAAGAATGCGGGGAGAAGATATTCCTATCTTTGAAGTGGAAAATTATACAAAAGATGAAGATTTAGAATTAGTTTTTAAAAACTCCATAGGAGTAACTTTAAATGATGCCTTAAAAATTATACAGATATTAATAAGTGAAGCTGCACATATTAGACAAACTCAATTATCTGATCCCACAGATCCTATATGATTTCGTAGAAATCATGTAGTTTCTAAAATTTCAAAGGAATCTGGTTATTCCTCAGATACAGTGTTACGCATATTAGAAGGATTTTCTCTTTCTAAGGAAAAGATTGAGAATATGGAGCCGAGTCGTAAAATATCTTTGCCTAAACAGGAATATCGCGCATTTCGTCGGGGCTTTTTTGAAATTCATTATGATGGTGGGAAACACTTTCTTTTTTCAATTAGAATGGCAATAGAAGCATTAGCAAATTTAGAATCTGGATTTGTATTTAAACAGCTTCCATTTGAGTGGCGTAATGAATCAACAAAACAAGCTTTAGACATTATATCGAATAAAGCCGGTAAATGGTTTGAAAATCTGGTTATGCAACAACTAAAAAAGTTAGGCATATTAGGCAGTGTGTCCCTTAAAACAGTCATAGGTTTTGGTAAAGAACAAATACTAATCCCACAAAATATTGGAGAGATTGACTTTTTAGGGTACTCGGGAGCTGATGATTTACTCATAATCGCTGAATGTAAAATGATTTCTTCTGCCGTTGAAATGAGGCAATTTCGTGATGATATGACTGATTTTGTACAATCACGTAAAGCGGTAGCTCTCCATTAATTGGTGAACGAGCCTGCTGTTCTGGCAGCGGCTAAAACCTCAGCCAGGACATACTTGGGAGGACGCCCGCGTGGTCGTTTTGGTTGAGTCTGCTTGCCTTCGGCAGGTTT
>DAOTTD010000030.1:0-5856 GCA_034438015.1 Ktedonobacteraceae bacterium
AACCTGCCGAAGGCAAGCAGACTCAACCAAAACGACCACGCGGGCGTCCTCCCAAGTATGTCCTGGCTGAGGTTTTAGCCGCTGCCAGAACAGCAGGCTCGTTCACCAATTAATGGAGAGCTACCACTTCCACCCATTACGTACAGGTATTATCTCATAGATAACATAGTTTTCACACCAATTGACGTACTTAGACTACTGAATGTGTCTTTTCGTGTAACACCGAATCTCTTACTACATGCTCCTCTTAGTCTGCTTGGCAATCTCCTTTCCCCGGTAAGACTTTGGCAGCGAAATAAACAAACCGAAAGAAGGATCAGGAAAAACCTCTATTTCGATTATGGAGCGACTGGCAATATTCGTATGTTCGAGAGATTAAACTCATTGGATTATTTCAGCAAGGTTGATACCAAGAAGTACGTAACAAGCATTGAAATGTGCATATTAAATGCTCTCTATGAGTTTCTGGATAGCAAAAACATAGATACCGCGGACCGTAGTCGGCAGGAAACGTACATCATCAACACAGGTTTAATCGTCCATGACAGCACCATCAATGCGGAGGGCATTGCCGTCGGTGACAAAAACATCGTTATCGGTGGGCAGGCCAGTTGAGTTACAACTGGTAGAAAGATTATTGGCTTGTAGCATATCACCATTAGCAAAAACCTGGGTGAACAGGGCAGCAATGGAGGGCATATGAACGAAAATAGCGTCAACAACAGTGGTATTTTAAATTACGGTGGTAATATCAACGCAAAGAACTTAGTAGTGGGAAAGAACAATTCCATTATAAATACTCCTTCCGCCAATAAGTCACCGGAAGATGAGAAAGCGCAGAAGACGCAAGCAGAGCCAAAGAACAAGAATGAGCAGAAGACGCAAGCAGAGCCAGACTCGTATACTCCTTCTTCTCCTTCACCAGATTCAATGAGGCTATCGGTACCATTACAAAAGATCGAGGTCTTCTTTTGTTATTCTCATTGGGATAAAGCAGCGCGGGATAGATTAGATAGCCACCTCAAGCCGGTAAAAATGCAGTTCTCGCTTATTGATTGGTATGATGGCAACATCCTCCCGGGAGGTGATTGGAAGCAGGAGATTGATATACACATCAACAGAGCGCACATTATTCTGGCACTTGTGAGTGCTGATTTCATTGCTTCACACTTCTGCTATGAGAAAGAGATGAAGCGAGCATTAGAAAGACATAACGCCGGGGAAGCTACAGTGATCCCTATACTTCTCCGCAACTGCCTTTGGGAAGAAACACCTCTCCGTAAACTGCAAGTATTACCCACAGGAGCCAGGCCTATTAGCACATGGCCGGATCAAGACGCAGCATTTTCTGATGTTGCAAGAGGTATACAAAGGGTCATTAGTGGATTAGTTAGAGCACAGTAATCTCAGAGGGAAAGGAGGCCGCGACTTCCCCCGAGCTTCTGGCAAGGGATAGGTTCGTCGCGTACAATGTTATGACGAGCCGTGTTCAGGTCGGTCAGCAGATCGGAAACTATCGTCTCCTGCGGCAACTCGGCAAGGGTGGTTTTGCTGAAGTGTATCTGGGTGAACATCTGTACTTGCAGCGTTTTGTGGCGGTGAAAGTGCTCCTGCTCTCATTAGCTGGTGATGACCAGGAGTCGAAAAACTTCCTGAAGGAAGCACAGGTGATGGAAAGCCTGAAACATCCTCATATTGTCAGTTGCCACGATTTCGGCATTCAGCAGAACATCCCCTACCTGGTTATGGATCATGCCCCTGGAGGCTCGTTGCGAGACCGGCATCCCGAAGGGGAGCAGGTTCCACTTTCTACCGTGGTCTCTTATGTTGAGCAGGTGGCCGATGCCTTGCAGTACGCGCACGAACAAGGGATTATGCACCTGGATGTCAAACCAGAAAATATGCTGGTGGGGGCCGACGGCGAGATCCTACTCTCTGACTTCGGTCTTGCCCGTCTCGCGAGCAACGTCTCGACAAAGCTGACATCGCTGATCGGCACCATCAGCTACATGGCCCCAGAACACATCAGGCGCAAGCCACAGGCGGCCTCTGATCAGTATGCTCTGGCTATGGTGGTTTACGAATGGCTGACAGGAGTGCGACCTTTTGACAGCGATGACGAGCGGATTGTCGCAGGCCAGCACCTGCAAACGTTGCCCCCTCCGCTGCGCACCATCATCCCTAC
Organism: Ktedonobacteraceae bacterium; assembly: GCA_034438015.1. Classification (GTDB taxonomy): domain Bacteria; phylum Chloroflexota; class Ktedonobacteria; order Ktedonobacterales; family Ktedonobacteraceae; genus JACDAE01. The sequence goes on from DAOTTD010000030.1 coordinate 2,186, forward strand.
GCTCCCGGCGAGCGTCGAAGAGGTGGTCCTCGCGGCGCTCGCAAAAAAGCCGGAAGAGCGCTACCCGCAGGTGAGCGAGTTTGCAGAGGCTCTCTCTGCGTCCAGTGCCTCCCCGGCTGGCGCGTCGAAAAGCGCGCGGGTGCCAGAGAAGCTCGAAAACCTCTATAAAGAGGGACTCAAGGCAAAAGGACAGGGTCAGTTAGAACTGGCGAAGCAGCTCCTGGAAGAACTGCATACACGACACCCGACCTATCGCCAGGACGTAGTAGAAGAACAACTCCAGCAGATCGACGATGCCCTGCGCCCTCAGCTCATGGCGCATTATCGCGCTGAGGCGGAAGCGGCCAACGAAACCGGCCAGTGGGATCAGGAGATCGACGCCTGGAACGAGCTGCTCTACCTCAATCCAGAGCGCGCTCTGGCTCAGGAGGCGCATACCCGTATGCGCCTGGCACAGGAGCATAAGCACAACGACCATCTCTACCAGGACGCTGCACAAATGATCGATGAGCAAAATATCGAAGGCGCACAGCAGCTTTTACAGCAGCTCTACGTGAAGGACCAGTACTATGGTGATCCTTTGAATCTGAGCAAAAAGGTGAAGGTGCACGTTCCATCCACTTATCAGCAAGAGCAAGCTCAGCGTGAGCGAGAAGAGGACAGACGGGACCGACAGGATAAGGTAAAAGCACGCCAGAAAGCGCACCTGGCCTTTGCTGAAGAAGCCTACGGAGAGCAATGGGGGAAGCGCTGGTTCATCTGGTTCATCTGGTTTGCGTTCGTGAGTAGTGTCGGAGCAACGGTCGGGGCTGTAACCCAGTCCTGGTTCTGGGCGCTCATCGCTCTGCTGATCGCAACCACCGGGAGTTGGGGGCTGGGATATCGCAGGATACTGTCCCTGACTCCCTTCGTAGTTATCTTCGCTGCGAGCCTTGTGCTGACCCTCGGGCTCACGCTGTCCCTGGCTCGGCTCAATTATGCCCATCCCTATCCCAGCCCTTACAGCAGCTTCGATTTTCATAGTGGCAAGAATGTGATCAAGTACCACTATCTGTTCCTGGGACGGCAACTAAAGTTTGGCCTGATCTGGTGGACAGTAGTTTCATTTGTGGGGGTTGTCATAGCGTTCTTTCTCAAGCTCTCCTACGGCAGACGTCAAAAAGGAGAGCGCTCCCTTTATGTGTATCTTAGCAACGGTCGTCCCCTATTCTTCTCTCTCCCTAAATCGGAACCGGGGAAATCGCCCTACCTGTCTATCGTCAATTTGATCCTGGTCACACTTGTCATAGCAATCATAGGACTCGTTGCCTGGGCAGTGGTAGCCTTCATCGCGGGTATAATGGGAGGTGGGTTCAATATCTTCGATGTGGGCGCAAATATGGCCTGGCTTGGTGCAGCGCTTGGGTGCGCGCTGGGTATAGGAGCAGGCGCATCCCTTCCGATCTGGTGGACAGCGCTGAAGAATTCCATCGAAGAGCGCCAATAAGTGATTTGCTAGATAAGTAGCCAATGTACGGAGTACCGAAAATGCCCACGAAGCTCTGTCTCAAATCAGAAACATGTCCGTCCTAAGTTTTTCAATAGATCTGAGGTCCGACCACGTATCATTTCCGGCACGAGTACAACTTATGTTATACTTGTTCCATCGGTATGCTCTGATTAGTCCATCGTCCACACGACGGAGTGTTCCCACTATGTCTCAAACTATTGATGAAAGCCGCGCGCAACTGATCGCAAACCTGCAACAGCAGGCCGACGAACTGGGGCAACTCAACCGCATCGCCATCGCCCTTACCTCCGAGTTTGACTTGCAGCGTCTGCTACAGTTGATCACCGATGCCGCGCGCAAGGTGACGGCGGCTGAGTATGCCGCCTTTTTCCTGCTGCCAGAGATCGCGGGCAACGACACCCAGTCTTCCAATAAGGTGAGCTTCAACCTGGCCGCTATTGCGGGCGCGACCGAGCGCATCGAGCAGCACTTTCGCCGCCTGGGACCGGTCGAAGGCATCGGCCTGTTGGAACCTGTGTTCTGGGAGGGATCTTCGATCGTGGTGGACGATGTGCTTCAGGATGCGCGCTACGTCGGGGTCCCGCGCGGCCATATCCCTGTACGCAGCTTCCTCGGCGTTCAACTGCACACCAGCGAGGGCACCAATCTGGGCGCGTTCCTCATCGGCCATACGCAGCCCGGTCGTTTCAGCACCCGTCACGTCGAACTGATGGAGGTTCTGAGCGCGCAGGCGGCGGTCGCGATCCATAACGCGCAGCTGGTGGCGCGCGAGCGGCTGGCGATGGAGACCTACGCGGCCCAACTGGAACGCGAGGTGCGCGAGCGCACCGCCGAACTGGAGGGGCGCAATCAAGAGTTGAGCAAGTTCGCAACCGATCTACAGCAACTGCATCATGAGTTGACCGGGGCCCAGAAGCGCGAAATGCTGGCCGATGAGCGCAGCCGCATTGCGCAGGAACTCCATGATCGCGTACAACAGACGCTATTTACCATTAGCCTGAAGGCAAACTGGGTCAAAGAGCAGCTACCAGACGATTCGCCACTTATCCGTTCATTGAATACTATCGAGCAACTGGCATCGCTAGGAACGGCCCAGGTCCGCGATGCAATCTTCGCGCTCTCGCTGGCTGAAATTCCCAGGGACGGCCTGGTTAGTGAACTCTACGCCCTCATCCGCGATCTGCGCGAGTCCTCTGCGCTTGAAGCTGATCTGGTGGTGGCAGAGTGGAGCACACAGCTTCCAACACATATTGAAAACACTCTATTCACCATCGCCCAGGAAGCGCTCTCGAATGTACGCCGTCATGGCAGGGCCACCATCGTCATCGTGACGCTACAGGTCAGGCCCGAGCAAGCAATGCTGGTAGTGCAGGACAACGGCATTGGACTCTCCCCGCAGGTGCTTCAGTCCTATCATAGTAATACGATACACCTCGGTTTGAAAGGCATGCAGCACCGTATTGAAGAACTTCGCGGTCAGTTCACCCTGGTAAACGGCGAAGAATCCGGATTGATAGTAAAGGCAGTGGTTCCCCTATGATTCGCTTATTGATCATTGACGATCATGAAATGGTCCGCGAGGGACTCAAGGCTATGCTGGTGACGGAGCCCGATTTTAGCATTGTGGGCGATGCCGCCAACGCGGAACAGGCGTTTGATCTCGTTGAGCGCCTGCATCCTGACGTGGTGCTGCTCGATGTGCGCCTGCCCGGAATAAGCGGGGTCGAGGTCTGTAGCACGCTGACGGAGCGCTATCCCGAGACCGCCGTGATTATCCTGACCACCTTTACAGACGAGAACCTGGTCGCGCGCTGCATTCAGGCCGGTGCGCGCGGCTTCATCGTCAAAGATATCGAACGCTTCGATCTTAAACGCTCCATTCGCGCCGTAGCAAGAGGAGAGGCGGCGATCGATTCGAAGGCGGCGGCGGCTGTCCTGGCGCAACTACGCCGCGCCCCACAGGTCGCCGGCGAGGCGCCGCCCGAGCCACTGAGCTCCCAACAACTCGTCATATTGCGGCTGATAGCGCAAGGGCTCTCCAGCCGCGAGATCGCTACCCAGCTCTACCTCAGCGAGAATACTGTCAAGGGCTATGTGCAGGAGATCCTGCACCGCCTCGGGGTCAAGAATCGCACCGAGGCGGTGATGGTCGCGGTCAAAC